>JAHWYE010000151.1 GCA_020028195.1 Nitrospirota bacterium | reverse complement strand
GCGTACTTTGTGAAGACCGCGCTACCGTGAAACAAATCCTCTAGTGAGTGATCATGAACCTCAGAGAGGCACGCGCCAAGGCCAGGCTCAACCAAGAGCTCGTGGACCTGCACGTGACGCGGCCGCGCTACCGACCGACGCTGGCGCAGCGGGCCATCTCATGGGCGGCGTGGGCCCTGTTCGCGGTCAGCCTATGCATGGCATTGGTAATCTGCAGATGAAGATCTTCGTCATCGTCGGGACCGCCTGCACGTGGCATGGCGGAGCAGCGCCGATCATTGCATTTTGAACCTCAGAGAGGAGGCTGACCATGGAATGTATGCGTTGTCAGGGCTTGATGGTTGAAGACCACTTCATTGATCTGCACTGGACTGGCGGGTTGATGTGGATGAAGGGGTGGCGGTGTATGAACTGCGGTCATGTCGTGGATCCCCTCATCGAAGCCAATCACCGCTTGAAGGCCGCCACAGTCCTGGCCATGGCGCCCGAGGCGCCGGAGGACGAGGAAGAGGATGTGTATTTGGGGGCGGAAACCCTCATTCGATACGCGGTCTGATCACCCAGCGGTGAGAGCACTATGAGATACAGTGTAGAGGATCCCCATGCAGGGTTCTCAAGCCCAACAGAATGGTGGAGGATCACCGCGGCCTGATGCAGGTGTGAAGTAGCTCATACCCCCTCACCTAGGCCTTACTATCCAGTCCTCGTGTCTGTCAGGCTTTTTCGCTATCAGGAACACGCCTGTGCAAATCCCAGAGGTGCTCGGACTGCGCCTTGAAGTTCATCTAAGCATCTGTTATCCTTTGCCCGCGTTTTTTTTGGCATCAGTAGATGCTGCGGGGAGGAACACCGATGGCTGCAGTGAAGCGCGCCTTGATTAGCGTCTCAGACAAGACAGGAGTCGTGGATCTGGCTCGAGGCCTCGCAGCCCTGGGCGCGGAAATCCTCTCCACCGGCGGCACTGCCAAGACTCTGCGGGACGCCGGCATCGCTGTCACTGATGTCGCTGCCTACACGGGCTCGCCCGAAATTCTCGACGGGCGAGTCAAGACACTCCACCCGAAAATCCACGGGGGCCTCCTGGGTCGCCGCAGCAACCCCAAGCACGTCGCCGAGATGCAACAACAGGCTATCAGCCCCATTGATGTCGTGGTGGTGAACCTCTACCCCTTCGAAGCAACGATTTCCAAACCTGACTGCACCTTCGAAGACGCGATCGAGAACATTGACATCGGCGGTCCCTCGATGTTGCGGTCCGCCGCGAAAAATCACGCGGACGTGCTGGTCGTCGTGGACCCAGGCGATTATGCGCGGGTGTTGGACGCGCTGAAAACCGACACCGTGACTCCGGCTCTCCGGCAGGAGCTAGCAGTCAAGGTGTTTCAGCACACCGCTCGCTATGACAGTCTAGTCGCCAGCTACCTCGCGCAGCAGGGGCAGGGGACGAGCTCTACGCGATTTCCGGCGGTATTCTCGCTCCTGTACGAACGTGGCGAAATTCTTCGATACGGCGAGAACCCGCATCAGCAGGGAGCTTTCTACCGCGACCCGACCTCACGCGAGCCTTCCGTATCCCGGGCCAAGACCTTGCACGGCAAGGCGATGTCCTATAACAACTACTTGGACGCGAATTCCGCGTTGGAGCTGGTCAAGGAATTCGCAGAGACGGCGGCCGTCATCGTCAAGCACAATAACCCCTGCGGCGTTGGCCTCGGCGCGAATCCTGCCGAGGCCTACGTGCGAGCCCGCGAGACCGATCCGGTGTCTGCGTTCGGAGGCGTGATCGCGTTGAATCGGCCGGTGGACATGGCCACGGCCAGGGCCATCACTTCGACCTTTGTCGAGGTGGTGGTCGCACCCGGCTACGCTGAGGACGCCTTGGCCGAGCTGAAGCGGAAAAAAGATCTTCGTCTGTTAGACGTCGGCCCGCTTTCTGGTACCACCCGCGATGGGCTGGACCTGAAAAAACTGGTGGGCGGACTGATTGTGCAGGATCGGGACCTGGGTGCGCTCGGCGACCTGCGTGCCCTTCCGGTGCCGACTCGACGCCGTCCCACCGATGACGAGTATGTAGCCTGCGCCTTTGCCTGGACGGTGTGCAAGCACGTGAAGTCGAACGCCATCGTGTATGCCAGGGCCGGCCAGACGGTCGGCATCGGCGCCGGTCAGATGAGTCGGGTGGATTCGGTGAAGCTGGCGGGCATGAAAGCGGTGCTGCCGGTCAAGGGATGTGTGATGGCCTCGGACGCCTTCTTTCCGTTCCGGGACGGCCTGGATGCGGCGGCGCAGGCCGGCATTACCGCCGTCATTCAGCCCGGGGGCTCCATTCGCGACCAGGAGATCGTCAAAGCGGCCGATGAGCATCAGATGGCGATGATCCTCACCGGCATGCGGCATTTCCGTCACTAGCCAGGATGCTGAACAAGGCCCCCAACTTCGTTCTCCTCATGCCTTGCGCGTGGAGACCTGTTTGAGCAATCTGTTGCTCATGATGGGCTCTCCATACACGACAGTTCCCTCCAGCGTGGTTTTGCCGTGAAAGTGCTGGTGATCGGCAGCGGAGGGCGTGAACATGCTCTCGTGTGGAAGCTTGCGCAGAGTCCTCGCGTCTCCGCGCTGTTTTGCGCGCCAGGGAACGCCGGCATCGAATCCGAGGCGCGCTGCGTGCCTATCGCCACCGAGGACATTCCCAAGCTCAAGGCCTTTGCGGTCTCAGAAGGCATTGACCTCACGGTGGTGGGACCGGAGGGGTCGCTGGCACTGGGCGTCGCCGACGAGTTTCGAAAGGCCAAGCTGAAACTTTTCGGCCCGACGCGCGGTGCGGCTGAGATCGAGTCCAGCAAGATCTTCGCCAAGGATCTGATGACCCGTCATCAGATTCCGACCGCGTCGGCCCGAAGCTTCGATCGCGTGGAGCCCGCGCTTGACTATCTCGCGCACCATCCGTTGCCGGTGGTGGTGAAAGCTGAAGGATTGGCACAGGGCAAGGGCGTCGTGGTGGCCACGACCCACGAGCAGGCCCGTGAGGCTGCCACCGATATGCTGGAGAGGCAGCGTTTCGGCCGGGCTGGCCAGCGTGTCTTGGTCGAAGAGTTCCTCGACGGGGCGGAAGTCACGGTCATGGCCTTCACCGATGGGAAGACCGTCGTACCGATGGTGGCGGCCCAGGACCATAAGCGAGTCGGCGACGGAGACACCGGCCCCAATACCGGCGGGATGGGCGCCTATGCGCCAGCCCCGTTGGTGACCCCGTCGTTGCACGCGACGATCCTGCGCGACGTGCTCCGCCCCATCGTGGACGCGCTCTCCCGCATCGGACGTCCGTTCCACGGCGTACTGTACGCGGGCCTCATGATCGCGCGGGGTACCCCATACGTGTTGGAATTCAATGCCCGCTTCGGCGACCCTGAGACACAGGTGGTCCTGCCCCTGTTGAAAACCGATTTAGTGGATGTCATGGAAGCCGTGGTCGAGCACCGTCTGGATCAGCTCGCGATCGAGTGGCACCAGCAGTCGGCCGTGTGCGTGGTGTTGACCTCAGCCGGCTATCCAGGATCGTACCAGACCGGGCTGCCCATTCACGGATTGCCGGAGACTGAGACCTCTGATGATCATGCCCTGGTGTTCCATGCCGGCACGAGACGGGAAGGGCAGGCCATCGTGACGGCCGGGGGAAGGGTGGTGGGGGTCACGGGACTTGCGCCCCGGCTGGCGATTGCCCGCGAACGGGCCTACAAAGCGGCTGGGACGATTTCGTTTGAGGGCCGTCACTTTCGATCGGATATCGCCAGTCAGGCACTCCAGGCAAGTTTGTGAGAAGTCATTGGGCAGCTCAGGACAGAGCCATGGCCACGGTCCTTTCCCTCCAGCTCGACTCGTTCGGCAGGGTCTTCGAAGAAGTGACGCGTATCCTTCGCCGGAGCGGCGTGATCGCCATGCCCACTGAAACGTTTTACGCCCTCGGAGCGTCCACGTCGGACGAGGTAGCCATCCATCGTATCTGCGCGATCAAGGGACGGCCGCAAGGGAAGCCGATCCTTGCGCTCATTGCTGATCGGGCGCAACTCACCGCACTGGTTGATGAGGTCACGTCAGCCGCCACAACCCTGATGGAACGGTTCTGGCCCGGGCCCTTAACGCTCATTTTCCCGGCCTCGCCGCGCTTGCCGAAGGTGCTGACTGCCGGGACTGGAACGGTGGGAGTCCGGCAAACCGCTCATACGGGATTGGCTCCGCTGCTTCGGCAGGTCGGGCCCTTGACCGGCACCAGCGCGAACCGGACTGGGGAACCGCCGGCGAGGACCGCGGAGGACGTGCAGAGGACATTAGGCTCTGAGGTAGACTTGATCCTGGACGGTGGCATGACCACAGGAGGGCTGCCGTCCACGATCGTGGATTGCGGGAGTCCAATTCGATTGCTGCGGGAAGGACCGATTTCCCGTCGACAGATCGAGGCCGCATTGAGCATGGCAGGCATGACGCTGGGATCATCATGATCCTGGCCTCACGGCAAAGGGGGAGCGATACGTTCAAAGGAGGAAGGACATGACACAGACAGGGGTGGGCAAGGTCCTGGGATTGGCAATGCTGCTTGGCATGACGGGCATCGGGCTCAGTGGATGCGACTACTGGCCGCCGGCGCTGCAGGCGGAAGTTGAGCAGCTACGGTCCGAGTTGCAGACGACCACGTCCGAGAAGGCCAGGCTGGAGCGGCAGCTCGCCGACATGACCAAAGCGAAGGACGATCTGCAGCTCCGTGTAGAGGACCTGAACCGTCTCAACCGCGAGCGGACGAGCCAGGTCACCATCTTGGAGCAGAACCTTGCGGCCGAACGGGAGAAGGTGGCCAGGCTGACTAAGGCCCCAGCAAAGAAGACCGCTGCCAAGCCCTCGGCGAAAAAGAAGCGGTAGCCCTTGGTAAGGGTCACGCGGCTTTAGCTAGGAAGAAGACGAGGTGGAGGGAGTTGGCTTGGTGGATGCCGTGCTCG
>JAHWYE010000022.1 GCA_020028195.1 Nitrospirota bacterium | reverse complement strand
CCTGCCTTTGAAGTAAACCCTGTCTTCACCCCCTCGACGCCCGGCAGCCGGCCCAGCAACCGATTCGTGTTTCTCAGCATATAGAAGCGGCCCCCGTCCACCGCGTAGATGACGTCCCTTTCTTCGCGCACGAAGGCTTTGAAGATCGGATGTTGAAGGGCAATCTCGCTCAGCGTGGCTAAGTCTTCAGCAGTCGTGTAATGAGCGGGGCCGTCGAAGCCGCAGGCATTTGAGAAGTGGGTATCCACCAGACCCAGCGCACTGGCCTTGGTGTTCATCAACAGGACGAACTGTTCTTGGGGCCCGGCCACATGCTCGACGGCCGCCAAGCAGGCGTCGTTGGCCGACGTAATCAGCATGGCTTTCAGTAGATCTCCCAGGCGGAAGACTTGTCCGGCTCGAAGCCTCAAGCGGATTTTGGGGGCAGCTGCTGCTGCGCGGCTTACCGTGACCATGTCCTCCAGATTTCCGTAGTCGAGGATCACCAGGGCCGACATGATTTTGGTCAGGCTGGCAGGCGACAACCGCCGGTCTGCCTGAAATTCATAGAGCGTCCGTCCTGTCGTCAGGTCTTTCAGGAGAATGCCGTGGGCCGGCGAACGGTGCCGGCGGATCGGGCTGAAGGGCTTGATGGCGTCTGAGAAGCCAGCACGGGAGGCCGAGGACATGGCCGGCGTACCGGTCGAGGCGAGGGCCGGTTCGAACACCCCCAGAAGAGCCACCAGCACCGCTATTCCAGGAAGCGGTAGTAACCACCGACGGTCCACACGTAGACGTGCCCCCTGGCAAGGGGGACGGAGATGGCGGGAGTCCATCAGATGAGGGTTAGAGTGTGAAGGTCTCACGAACCTTGGAGCCGCGGAACCCATTGTCGAGGACCTTGTGGAAAAACCTCAAGAGATCCGCCAGGTCCAGCCAGAATCCGCAATTGAGGCAGCGCGCATACAGACGGCGATTGACCAGCGTGTAGTGCCGTTCAATCATCATGAATCCTTTGCACTTCAGGCAATGCATACCGGTGTCGATTCAGTGGCCCCCACCTGCACCTGCCTCAGTAGGTTTTCTCCGAACTCGTGAACGCCAGCGTGGCTTCTACCGCAAGCCTCCTGGTGCTGTCAAGCGGATTGTGCCGGCTCAACGAAGGCGGACCATGATCAAGGCCAAACAGCCGGCCAACAGGCCTCCGCCCAGGATCGTGATCGCAAAACTCAAGAACGCGCTCGCGCTGCCGGCTGGGTGGGTTCCGTACAGGAGATCCCGAACTCCTCCCTGCACCATCAGCACTGAGAGGGTTGTCAGAGATCCCATGCCAAACCACCAGATAAACGTTCTCACCAGCCTCCACCCCTCGCCTGCAGCCAGGACCCACGAGCACGGCAACGGCCGCACGCAGCCTACTGGCAATCTAGCCGACCATCTGAGCACAGTCAAGGACGAGGGACTAATCACGCAGGGCCTGTCAGCGGCAGCGATACGGTCGAGACGGTGAGACAACGGTGAGAGCTGGATCACGACGCGGCTGGCGCCGCGTGAGGAGCGTGGGATTTCAGTCCTCTGTGTAGAAAGATGGAGACACTGCCGGCTCCGTTGTTTGCGGTGACCAATCCCGGTTCTTCCTCTGCCCGTTTGGTGGTGAGGCTGAGCGTGGCGATGGCAAAAGGTCCGCCTTTCGTCTTGTAGTTCTTTGGCGGATATTGAAACGTGCCGTCCCCGCGTCCATAGAGAATCGACAAGTCGTTCGATTGGATGTTGACAATCGCGACATCGGCAAATTCGTCGCCATTGAAGTCCCTGGCCACCCCGTAGACCGGACCAGCGTCCGCACCGGCTTCCTTTCCCTTTTGGAAGGTGCCATTGCCGTTTCCAAGGAAAATGGTAAACGTATCCATTTCTCCGTTGATGACCAAGAGGTCGGTCATCCGGTCATTATTGAAGTCGGCAAACCCGACGGCCAGCGGCCGCTTGCCGGTTCGGTAGTCGGTCGGGTCCCGGAACGTGCCGTCGCCGTTCCCCAACCAGATCGAGACGGCGCTGCTCATGGGGCCCCCATTGGAGACCGCCAGATCCAGCTTCCCGTCCTGGTTCAAATCAGCGACGGCCAGCGAGGTTGGTGTGTCGCCATGTTCATATTGGGGACCCTCCGAAAACGAGCCGTCTCCATGACCCAGCAGGACTTTCACCTTGTCGTTGCGCAACGCAACGACAAGGTCCGGTTTCTGATCCCCGTTCAAATCGCCGCTGGCGATGGACACGGGAGTCCTGTGAATCGTATAGCGCTGTCCTGCTCCAAACGCTCCGTTCGCGAGGCCGAAGAAAATGGCGATCTGATCGCTGCCAGAGCATGCGACCGCGACATCCATCCACCCGTCTCCATTGTAGTCATTGAGCGCGAGGGCACGGGGTTCCCTGGCAGCCTCGATCTGGACCTGATCTTTGAAGGTCCCGTCGCCGTTGCCCAACAGGATGGACAAGGAATTATTGCCGATGTTGGTCGTAATCAGATCGGTGAGGCCATCCTGGTTGAAATCAGCTGTGGTGACCGATGTGGGGTTCTTCCCGACCTGATAACTCGCAAACAGGTAGAGGAGATCCGGCGGCACATACGCGCCTTCTAAAAAGCACCCACCACCCACCGTCGTCAGCCCCAAGAAGAGCGCCAAGCTCAGGACGAGCTGAGCGGCACGCACCAACGGACCTGGGATGGGAGAAGGCAACATCCGGTCGCACACAGTACCTCTGAGCGATCCAGACCAAAGAGTCAAGATCCGCGCACCCCGCTGTAACGGCACAGCAGCGCGGGACTGGTCACAGGGTCTGGAACGCGGGGAGAGTATACAAAGCCCTTCCGCCGTTCGCAATGGGCATGTTAGAGATCTCTGCCCCGCTCCAGGGAGATCTGCCACTCCCCTGGGCAACTAATCCCTGGCATAGGACCCCTCTGGAATACCAACCGGTGTTTGGGATAGAATGTGCACTCGCTGAGGAGGAGCCAATGGAACCGACATCCAAGATCGAAATGACAATGTACGGCATCGCCGAGGTCATTAAATGGTGCATTGACAAGAACAAGGGCCGGATCCCCGGGGTGGACACCGCCGGGTTTAAGAAGATGCAAGCGCTGCTTGCCGAGCGACCGCAGTCTGGCGATTACTTCACACTGGACCAGTTCTGGAAGAAGAAGGTCGTCCTGGAGCTAACGGAACAGGAGGTCGAAACCATCGACCGGTGTCTCTATGACATCCCGAATTTCGAGAACGTTCAGCTTCCACAGATCCGCCACAAATTCTGGCCGAAGCAACCCACCTCACCTTAGAATAGGAAAGTTCCCTGCCTGGAGTCCGGCTCCGAGACGAGAAAACGCTCTGCCAGACTGGATAGGCAGGGCCCTTGCATAATGCCCTCCCAAGTGTTTTATTGAATACGGTGGAGGTTGTGCGCTTCGGTTGTGCCCCGAAGCACCTGATGTCTCTTCTCCTCCTGTGGAGATGTCCCTCCACCGTTTTTCCCCTCTCAGTTCTCCCACAGGTCTTCACTCCGTCGTACCAGTAGTCATTCCGTCTCCACGGAAATCGGTTCCGGCACGGCGGCCACTTTCGCGAGTCGATCAGTGCAATAGAGGGTGATGGAATCCGAATCGGCATCCGGGTCGGAGCCATCCCACATCACGGAGTGGATATTCCACCGGATGATCGGGTAAAAGAGCAGGCCTGGCCCCGTAAACAGAACCAATTGGACGTCAGAGAGAATCTGCTCTTCCTCCAGGCGCGTCTGCAACCGGTCATAGACCCTTCCGTACCAATCCAGCGTGGGCTGGTGGCGAAGCCTTGCCTCGAACAACCGTGCGTACGCCTCCAGGGCGGCGTGACGCGCCTCCTTGTGGCGATTCGTTGAACCTGACTTCAGAGGATCGGAGTCTGATAGAAACGGGCGGGCGGATATTCCTGGTCCATCCAGCTCTGCAAGGTGCCGGGGCTTGGATGCCGGGAATGAGTCCTCGCTCTTGAGGAGCGACCGGCGCCAGGCAGCCTCCAGGCTTGCCAATTCCTCGGTCGCGTGTAAAAACTCAGGTGTGAGACTAGCCAGACACCGCCCTTCTCGTTTGAGCGAGGTGGCGCAGCCGGGGAAGGAGACAACCAGCAGCGCTAGACACCAGACCTTGATAACCCGCGCGTCCGCACGCATGGGAAAGACCTCTGCCTCCGCACCCCCCAACAGTTTTACTCTACACCCAGGGTGAGGCCCATTCAACTGCAGAGCCCGGTGGACAAGGCACAGAAAAGGAAGTGATAGGTGAGGAAAGAGAGCGGCGGACGCCTTGTGTTCAGGAAGGCCCGGGAGCGACGAGAGAGCGCGCCTGCGTCACAGCGAGAAAGAGGTTCAACGAAGGATCGAACGAACCGCGGGTTTGACTGAATGGCTAGAGCGTGCCTTCTCCTTTCAGGTACTTCCTGAACCGTTCCATCAGCTCTTCTCCCAGCACGCCCGCTTCCGGTTTCTTCTTCATGTACTCACGGATCTCGGCGAGACGTTTCTCCGCCTGCTCGTTGCCCTGCAGTCGTTTGACCTTTTCTAACGCATCCTCAAAGGCGTCGAAGGTGAGCTCCCGGTAGCCGAAGCTCCGGATCCGTTTCACGGCCTTCATCATGGCCTCGTTGCGGAACTTCGTGAGATGCTCAGAATCAATTTCTTTCAGACCCATCTTCCGAGCCCGGCGTTCCGCTGCTTTGCGGATCCCGCTCCGCACGAAATCCGGAGAGGTGAGAAGGCGTGCCCACGCCTCGTCACTCCAGAGAATACGTTCCTGAGGCGCATCCCAGATCTGGACCAAGGCCGCCTCATCGATTCTGGCGAACCCCCTCTCGCGGGCCAAATCCTCGGTGTCCCGCTTGAGCATGTCCGTGACGAAGTCCATCGCAATCGGCGGCGTGCTCTTGATCTTCTCCTGCAGCCGGGCCAGTGCCCCCTCACTCCATTCCATCGGTGGCCCACCCTGCTCCTGGTGATCACCCAGCGCTTCCACCTTCTCGAACAGCTCAACGTTCACCTCCAGGTGCCCTCGCTCAAGCGCGAGCTCCTCGGCGATCTGTTTGATCATATGCCGCATGAACTCGGGCACGGTCTCCAATCGCTCCTGTGCCGCGGCGGTCCAGGGCACACGGCCTTTCTCGATCTGAACAGCGGCGGCAGCCAGACCTGCCTCACCCCCCATGCGACCCATCATCTGATTCTTGAACCGGTCCAGGATCTCTGCAGTGATCTCTACGTATCCCAGCTCGCGAGCCTTCTTCTCGGCCAGGCGTTTCACCATCCCGCGGAGGAACACCGGCGCGCGCTCCATACGCTTGAGCGCCTCATCGGTCCAGATCACCTGCGACACTGCTGCTTCTTCGTTGGAATCGAACATTCCCATCCAGCGTTCCCAGCTTGGCCCTTACTTGTTCAGAAGCTCCTTTAATTCCTTCCCGGCTTTGAAGAACGGGACCCGTTTTGCCGGCACGGACACGGTCGCCCCAGTCTTGGGATTGCGCCCCTCCTTCATGCGGCGGGCACGTGACCGGAAACTTCCGAATCCTCGAATCTCGGTCTTGTCCCCCCTCTGGAGGGAATCGCGGATGCTATTGAAGATCGTATTGACCACGATCTCCGCTTGCCGTTTCGTGAGGGTCGTCACCTTCTCAGAAACCTTCTCGATGATCTGCGCTTTCGTCATACTCGTTCTCCTGCCGAGGTTGCCATTGACCCACTTCGCCCGGAGTCTCCTGATACCAGGGACCGCCGAGGGGTGGGCGTGAGGGATGTCGTTTAGAAGGCCATCAGGTACTTGAGGCTCACGCCTGCCTGGAAATCGAGTCTGGGCAGCGCGCCGAGCAGACGGCTCTCGAGCAACTCACGGATCGAAAACCGTTTCCGCGGCTCCACCACTTTGGGCTCCCCTTCAATACCGGCCAAATCGGCTGCGAGTCGGATCGCATCTTCTAGGTCGCCCAGTTCGTCTACGAGCTTCATCTCCCTGGCCTGCCGCCCGGTGAAGATGCGCCCGTCGGCCAGCGGCTGCACCTCCGCCACGTCAAGCGAGCGACCTTCTGCCACCGCCTGGATGAACTGACGGTGTACGTCGTCCATGACTGACTGAAGGATCCGGCGATCGTCTTCCCTCATCTTCCTCAGGGGAGACCCGATATCCTTGTACCGGCCGCTTTTCACAACCAGGCTCTCCACCCCGATTTTCTTCAGCAGCCCTTCCAGGTTGGCCAACTCCATGATGACGCCGATGCTCCCGGTGAGGGTACCGGGATTGGCAATGATGCGATCGGTTGCGGCCGCGATGTAGTAGCCGCCCGAGGCCGCCACGCTCCCCATCGACGCGATGACCATCTTGTTATTCTTATTCCGGACCCGCTTGACCGCGTCATGGATCTCCTGGGACGGCACGACGCCTCCACCGGGGCTGTCGATGCGAAGCACGATCGCTTTCACTGACGGGCTATCCGCAAACCGCTTCAGCTCGCCCACCGTTTGCTGCGCGTCCAGAATCACGCCCTCAACTCGCACCAAGGCGATGCGATCTTCGTCGGAAAGATCCCAGTCGGGGAACAGGGTGTTGACCAGAACCACCAGGAGAAGCCCGGCAAGCAGCATCCACAGAAGGAACCGCAATGGCTTCCAGCGTTTCACGGGATGGGGGGAGGTCTCATCAGTCATTGGCCTTGACCCTGCTGCTCACGTTGCTCGCCCGACGCCTCTCCCTCAGACGTCCTCTGAGTCCGGGGCCTTCTTCTTGTTCTTCTTGGCTGCACGACCCAAACTCTCGTCCACGGCGCCTTGTGTCGCATGAAACTCGTCGACTTGTTTCCGTTCAGCGTCCAATCGATGCTCTCGCAGGCTCAGCGCGATCTTTCGTTCCTCGCGGTCCACCTTGATAATCTTCATCGTGAGCGTATCCTGAACCTTAAACTTCTCCTCCAATCTCGCTGGCGGCTCGAGGCCGGACTCGCTGACGTGGACGAGCCCTTCTACGCCGCCTTCGATCTCGACGAACACACCAAAGTCCGTGATCTTTGTCACCTTGCCGACCGTCGTCTCGCCCAACTTGTACCGCTGAGGGATCTCGTCCTCCCACGGATCGCGTGTCAACTGCTTATAGCCGAGCGAGAGGCGCTCCTTCTCCTTGTCAATTCTAAGGACCACCGCTTCCACCTTCTGCCCCTTCTTAAACAGCTCCGTGGGGTGCTTGATATGTCTGGTCCAGGACATATCGGAGATGTGGATCAGGCCATCAATCCCTTCGTCCAGCCCGATAAAGGCGCCGAAGTCGGTCAGGCTCTTCACTTTGCCTTCAATGCGGGTGCCGCTCGGATACTTCGTCTCCACCATGTCCCAAGGGTTAGGCGCAGTCTGTTTCATCCCCAAGGAGATCTTGCGGCTGCCTGGATCCACGTTCAGCACCGCGGCTTCAACCTGATCCCCGACCGATACCACGCGCGAGGGATGTCTCACCTCGTGAGTCCATGACATCTCCGACACATGCACGAGGCCCTCGATCCCAGGCTCCAATTCGACGAAGGCACCGTAGTCGGTAAGACTGACGACCTTGCCACGGACCCGCGAGGTCACCGGGTACCTGGCGGCCACGTTGGTCCAGGGGTCAGTCGTTTTCTGCTTGAGACCAAGGGAGATCCTGCCGGTCTCCCGGTCATACTTCAGAACGACCACCTCCACCTTATCTCCGACAACGAACAGCTCCGATGGATGGCCGACCCGTCCCCACGACATATCCGTGATATGAAGCAGGCCATCGATTCCGCCCAGGTCGATGAAGGCCCCGTAGTCGGTGATGTTCTTTACCGTCCCCTGGATCGTCTGCCCTTCCTTGAGGGACGAGAGCGTCGTCTGCCGCTTCTTGTCCCGGGACTCTTCCAGCAAAACCCGTCGAGACACCACGACATTCCCTCGGCGGTGGTTGATCTTGATAATTTTCAAGGGGAACGACCTGCCCACCAACGAGTCCAGATCACGCACCGGATGCAGATCGATCTGCGAGCCGGGAAGGAACGCTTTGACACCGATATCAACCATCATCCCGCCTTTGATGCGTGAAAGAATCCGTCCCTCGACGACCTTCTCCTCCTTGTACGACTTCTCCAGCTCCTCCCAGACCTTCATCTTATCGGCTTTTTCTTTGGACAGGATCAGGTTGCCCTCGGCGTCCTCTCGCTCTTCGATATACACCTGCAGCCGGTCGTCGACCTTGAGGGCCTGGAGTTCCTCGCTCGAAAACTGGTCGGTCGGGATGCTCCCTTCCGACTTATACCCAATATCCACCACCACCTTGTCTTTACTGAACGCGACGACCCGGCCCTCGACGATGCTGCCCTCCTCGAAATTCCTGAACGTCTCTTCGTAGAGGGCGGCCAGGGTCCCGCGGTCCAACTGTTCTTCGCTTGGTTTCGACGGCATGTTCATTCGCGCTATCCCAATCCTCCGACGACGGTCGGTGCTGATGGTTGACTCAACTCAGCCTTCACTCAGCGTTGTGAGAATGAGCTGCCGGGCTTGGTTCAGGCTGTTCAGCCCGTCCCGATGGCTCCGCCGGAGGAGCGACGTTCCCCAGCTCGGCGATCTTCGCCATCACGGTCCGGCTCACATGTCGATAAAACTCCTTGCCTGCGTACCGTTGTGCATCAGCCGTGAAGTTGATCGGTTTCCCATACGTGATCTGCACCGGACGACACCGGATCCAGGACGCTCCGATGGGCAAGGCCTCGTGCGTTCCTGCGATATAGGCGGGGATCACCGGGCAGGCGGTTTCAGCCACAATGACACCGATCCCTGGTCGCCCTGGCCGCACCCTGCCGTCTGGTGTTCGGCTACCCTCTGGATAGATCACCACCACCTTGCCGCCCTTGATGAGGCGAATCGCTTTGCCAAATCCTTCTCGGTCCAGCCGGTCCGGCCGGATCGGAATCCACCCGAGCCATTGAAAGAGCCACCGAAACCCGGGAAAGAGATCCTGACGTCCTAGAAACGCGACTCGCCGCGGAATGCCACAGCCGAGGAGCGGGATATCAAGATAGCTCGCATGGTTCGCTGCCACCAGGACCCCACCTCGCCTGGGGATGTGCTCGCGTCCAATGACTCGGTACCGGAAGAAGAGCCGGCCCAGCGCATTGAACAGAAGCCATAGAAGCCCATACACAGCCGCGGTCACAGCTTAGACGCGATCACCGCCATCATTTGCTCGACTACCGCCTCGACCCCGAGTGCAGACGTATTGATCAGACGCGCATCCGCAGCCGCCACCAAGGGCGCAACTGCTCGAGCCTGGTCTCGCAGGTCGCGGGCCTTGATCTGTTCCTGCGTCTGGGTCAGCGATGCGACATGGCCGGCTGCCTGCAATTGGTCGTGTCGCCTTACCGCGCGGACATCCACATCGGCTTCGAGAAAAAACTTCACATCAGCTTCCGGAAACACATGCGTCCCGAGATCACGCCCTTCCGCCACCACACCTCCGGACGCCGCAGCCTGACGCTGGATAGGGAGCAGCCACTGACGCACCGCCGGGATGGCCGAGACGACGGAGGCAATCTCACTGATCTCCTGTGTCCGAATCTCTCGTGTCACATCCTGGGCGTCAACGAGCACGCGCACGCCATCTTCGCTCTGCTCCAACGTGATGCGGGTCTCTGGCAGCAGCTTCGTCACGGTCCGGTGATCTGCCGGATCAACGTCCGATGCGCGAACCTTCCAAGCCACGGCACGGTACAATGCGCCAGTATCGAGGTACTGATATCCAAGACGCGACGCAAGCTGCTTGGCAATCGTGCTCTTCCCCACTCCGGCTGGACCGTCAATCGTAATGATTGGCCCCTGCTCTCGCCTCTGGCCGACTGAGCCAACAGCCTGCTGGCCGGTCATTATAGTCCTCGAACTCATGTTGTCAATAATTTCAACAAGTTGTCGTAAAATCCTGGAAAAGATGTCTCAATACAGGCTGTATCATCAATTGTGGTTGGTGTGTCAGCGGTCAGTCCCGCAATGGCAAGGGCCATAGCGACACGATGATCGCCATGGCTAGTGCAGGACGCGCCACGCAGCCGGTCACCAGATTTTCCAATGCCTTGCAAGATGAGCCCATCCGGTGTTTCAGTCACTCTTGTTCCCATCTTCCTGAGTTCCGAGACCATGGCTGCGATCCGATCGCTTTCCTTGACTCGCAACTCTTCTGCGCCAGTGATGACGGTCTCACCCTCCGCCATGGCCGCCGCCACACACAAGATCGGAAACTCGTCGATCATCCGCGGAATCCGTTCAGCGCCGATGCGGATTCCATGCAAGGGAGCGGAGCGGACAAGGAGATCTGCGACCGGCTCGCCGGCTTCTTCCCGCTCATTGACCACCTGAATGTCGGCTCCCATCTCGGTCAAAATCTCCAGCACGCCGGTACGAGTAGGGTTCACCCCAACTCCGAGAAGGGCCACCTCAGATTCTGGCACGATGCAGGCGCCCACCATGAAGAAGGCGGCGGCGGAAAGGTCGCCCGGCACCAGGAGATTTTTGGCCGGCCATCCGACAGCCGGCCGGCCTTGCAGGACCACCGCCTGGCCGTCTTCTTGGACCGGTATCCCGAAATACCGGAACAACCGCTCAGTGTGATCGCGGGACCGCCACGGTTCGGTGATCCGCGTCAGGCCCTCGGCATATAACCCGGCCAGGAGCAGGGACGACTTCACCTGTGCGCTGGAGACAGGGGATGTATAAGCAATGCCACTCAGCCGCCGGCCAGTGACAGCCAGTGGGGCCAGTTCCCCTCCCTTGCGGCCTGAGATCACAGCCCCCATCTCCCGTAGCGGTTTGACGACACGGCCCATGGGGCGGCGCTTGACAGATTCATCACCAGTCAGTACGGTGAAGAAGTCCTGCCCGGCCAAGAGCCCTGTGAGCAGACGGATGCCGGTCCCTGAGTTCCCGCAGTCGAGCGGGTGTTCCGGCTCCGACAGGCCCCACAGACCCTTCCCATGGACGTCCAAGCGCTCCGGACTTTCGTCGATCCGAATGCCCAGAGCCCGAAAGGACCGAGCCGTGTTCAGGCAGTCCTCACCGCGGCAATAGCCTGTGATGGTGCTCCGCCCCTCAGCCAGAGCGCTGAGGATAATGGCCCGATGCGTGATGGACTTGTCGCCAGGAATTGACAAGGCTCCTTTCAAGGGCCTCCAGGGAGTGATGGTGAGTGAGGTCATCAATGTCTGGCGGGTCCCACTAGTTGAGCTGCTCCCGAACTTGTTTGGCTCGCTCGAGCTCTCTTTCGATACCAGGTCCGTCCCCGGCCTGGATGAGCTGTTTAAGGGTTGCGAGGTGACCTTCGTAGACCGTGATCATCGTGATCAGGTTTTCTCGGTTCCAGAGACAGATATCACGCCACATCTCGGGGGAACTGGCAGCGATGCGCGTCGTGTCACGCAGCCCGCTGCCCGCATAAGCCAGGAGGTCCAGACCTGGAACCGTCCGTTCCCGGATCTCGATCAGCGCGTTCATCAGCGAGAAGGCTACGACGTGC
>JAHWYE010000021.1 GCA_020028195.1 Nitrospirota bacterium | reverse complement strand
CGCTCGCGTATCGTCGCAGGGGAAGGGACTCGTCTTCGGCACTGACGACTTTGATGCAATGGGAGGGACAGGCGGCCTCGCACAGATCGCATCCCACGCACCGCTCCGCCCCGTCATCGTACCGCAGCAACCCGAGGGCCCCTCGATGGGCGTCGGGAATCGTCCGCTCCTCTCGCGGATATTGAAAGGTGATGGGACGATAGAACATGTGCTTGAAGGTGACCTTCATCGCATTCCAGATCTCGCGGAACATCACCACGTCCAACAGTTTTCTTGCCAACACGCTCATGACGCTCCCCCGCTCAGCCCCCTCGCGACCTCTCCCCCTTCGTACGCCTTTTCGATCGTCACCTCGGCCAGTTTGAAATAGGGCACGCCGGTGGCGGCATCCACCTCGACCGGCATCAAATCCTTCACCGGCGGCTCGTTGAAGTGCTCAGGGAAGAAGCACGAACCGGGCAGGACCGTGAGATCAGCCTCCACGCCAAGCTCCAGCGACCCCTTCGGTGAGGTGACGCGAACCCGCGTGCTCTCCCCCAGTCCCATCCGCTCGAGATCTCTCTCGTTCATGTGGAGTCGACCACTGCTCGGCGAGATGTTGATCAGCCCGGAGGCCTGCGTGGAGAGCTTGCCGGAGTGATAGAGTAACTGACCCATCGTCAGGGTAAATGAACGCCGACCGCTTCCCCCGTGCGCTGGCTTGAGACCGCTGCGATACCGGCTCCCTACTTCAGCTACGTAGCCGTTGCCCAGGTACGACTCCGGTTTCGGCGAGATCTTCCGAGGCTGTCCGAGGTTGTAGTAGCCGGGCAGGAGCTTCATGATCTCGTTCTGGATGTCCTGCGCAGATTCGTACGGCAGCTCATAGCCGAGTCCGCTCGCGATGGCGGTCATGATATGCCAGTCAGGCAGACTGTCCCCGATGGGGTCCATGGTCTGCCGGATACGCAGCACCTTCCCCTCCAGGTTGGTAAAGGTGCCGTCCTTTTCGGCATAGGTGCAAGCCGGCAAGACCATGTGGGCCAGTTGAGCGGTCTCGGTCAGGAACAGGTCTTGGCAAATCAGCAGTTCAAGGTTCTCCAGGGCGGCCCGGACTTCGAGCGACGCAGGAAGCGTGGCCAGCGGGTTCTCCCCAATCACATAGAGCGCCTTGATCTGTCCGCTCCGGCAACGCTTGAGAATCTCCATCAGAGACGCCCCGCTCCCTGGCGGGGGTAACTCGGCGCCCCAGGCCTTCGCAAACTTCTCGCGCGCCGTTGCGTCATCGAACCGAACCTGGCCTGGCAAAAACTCCGGCAAGGCACCCATATCTACGGCACCCTGCTCGTTGGGTTCTTCGGTGACCGTGTTCACGCCACAACCGGGCCGGCCCAGCTTCCCGGTGATCCAGGCCAGATCCACCAGATTCAGGACGTGTTCATATCCGCCGGTCCGGCGAACAATCCCCTCGCCACAGAGGATAATCGCGCGCGGCGCCTCTGCGAAGATCGCAGCGGCCTCATGAATCTGCTCGACCGACACGCCGGTCTGTGCAGCCATCGCGTCGAGCGGCACCCTCGCCACTGCCTGTTTGAGCGCGGCGAACGCCTGTGGATGCTTGCCGGTGACTTCTTCGTCCACGAGGTCCTGCTCGAGCACCGATTTCACGAGACCCTGGATGAATAGCCCCTCGGTCCCTGGCGTCACCATCATGGGATGCGACGCGAGCGCGGCGATCTTGGTTTGGGCTGAGTCCACAACAATCACCTGCGACTTGTAGACGCGGATCGCCTCTTTCACGCGAACGGCTGTCAAGGGGTTGGTTTCGGTGAGGTTGGTGCCGACAAGGAGGATGGCCTTGGCCTTGGTGATGTCCTCCCAATCATTCGTCATCCGGCCGATACCCAAGGCGTGCTGGACCGCGTGGACGAAATTCAGGTGTCCGTAGCGGGCACTGCTGTCGAATTGGTTGGTCCCGATCGCCGCGCGCATGAGCTTCTGGAACAGGTAGAGTTCCTCGTTGGTGCACCGGGCCGTGATCAGCCCGCCAATCGCCTGGGGGCCGTGTTGGGCCTTGATGGCGGCCAGCCGTTCCACCATGGGGTGCAGCGTCTCCAACCAAGGGGTCTCGACGAGCTTCCCGTCACGGCGCACCAGCGGCTGTCGGAGGCGGGCCTTGCTGTCGATGTATTGGAATCCGAACCGGCCTCGCACGCAGATGCCGCCGTGCCCCGCTGCCGTCTCGGCCCGGTCTCCCCACTTGTTCTTCCAGGACAGGGGAGAGGTAACGCGGACCACCTCATTGTCGTTGGTCTCGATGTACATCTGGCAACCGTCGCCGCAGTAATTACAGGTTGTCGTGGTCTTTTTGAGCTGCCAGGGCTTGTACAGATATTTGGAATACTTGTTCGTGATCGCGCCGACCGGGCAAACCGCCAAGCAGTCTCCGCAAAACTCGCAGGACAGGGCGGTGTCGCCCTTGGCCACCACCTGGGTGAACCCGCCCTTCTTGACAAATTGGAGGGCGTCAATCATCAGGACGTCTTTGCACACGTTGATGCACTCGCCGCAGGCGATGCAGCGGTTCATGTTGAAATCCAGGACGAGGCTCCGAGTATCCTCGGGGATCAGCTTCTGCTTGGCATTGGTCAGGGTGGTCACCTGATGCTGGAAGGCCATGTCCTGGAGTTCGCAATGGCCGTCTGCGTCGCAGACTGGGCAATCCAGTGGGTGGACGGACAGATGTTTCTCGACCGCCTTTTTTCTGGCCTGGAACAGGTCGTCCCCTTCGGTGCGGACCACCATGCCGGCTGCGGCTTTCGCGGTGCAGGAGCGAACCGGCGCCTTTTTCCCCTCCACCATGACCAGGCACACCCCGCAGGAGCCGAAGGGGTCAAAGGTATAGTGGTAACACATGGCCGGCACATTGTTGCCCGTGCTGGCAATCACGTCGTAGAGCGAAACCCCGTCCTTAGCCGTCACGGTCCGGCCGTCTATGGCCAGCTCGATGCTGGCGGCCTCGACTTCAGGATTGGTCGCCGGTTTCAACGCCATTGTTTCTCACCGTTAATCGTTAACCGGTATTCGTTAAACGTTCTTCGGTTCCCGTTTAACGAGTCACGTTTCCCATCATCATCAGCGGTCGCATTCGCCCATGACAATATCGTAGGTCCCGAAGATCGTCACGGCGTCCGCAATCATGTAGCCCCGCGACATGTGGTCAAACGCCCCCATGTGGATGAACGAGGGAGCTCGAATCTTCAGCCGGTAGGGCTTGCCGCCCCCGGCACTGACGATGTAAAAGCCCAGTTCGCCTTTATGGGCTTCCGTGCCGCAGTAAATCTCGCCGCGCGGCGCGTCGAACCCCTGCGAGAAGAGTTTGAACTGCTGGATCATCGAGTCCAGGTTCGTGAATACCCGTTCCTTCGGAGGAAGGGTCACGCTCGGCACATCGGCCATGATCGGTCCCTCTGCCGGCATCTGGTCCAGGCACTGCCTGACAATCTTCACACTCTCTCGCATCTCCTGGACTCGGATCCAGTATCGATCGTAAGTGTCGCCGTTCTTGCCTACGGGCACGCTGAATTCGCACCTAGGGTAGGCCGCGTAGCCATCATATTTCCGCAGATCGTAATCCACACCGGAGCCACGCAACGTGGGACCGCTGAGGCCGAAGCTGATCGCGTCTTCGGCTGAGATCACCGCCACCCCTTTGGTGCGCGCAAGCCAGATCCGGTTCTTTTCGAGAAAGACCACGTACTCATCAATCTTGGGCGGAAAGTAGTCGAGGAACCGCCGGAGCTTCTCGATCAGAGACGGCGTAAAATCCCGCTCCACACCGCCGATTCGATACCAGCTTGTGGTCAGGCGCGCCCCACACAACTCGTCGAACCAGTCCAGCAGGATCTCACGGTCCCGGAACGTGTAGAAGAACACGGTCATCGCACCGATATCCAGCGCTTGCGTCCCCAACCAGAATTGATGGCCGATGATCCGCTGGACTTCCGCCACGATGGTGCGCAGGTACTCAGCACGCTCCGGCACCGTGATGTTCATCAGCTTCTCGACCGCGCGGCAATAGGCGAAGTTGTTGTACATCGCGCAGACGTAATCGAGCCGGTCGGTGTGCGGGATGAACTGATGGTAGGTGCCGTCTTCCGCCAGCTTCTCCACGCCTCGGTGCAGAAACCCCATGACCGGCGTGGCCTTGACAATACGCTCTCCTTCCAGTTCCAGAATCACTTTCAAGACGCCGTGGGTGCTGGGGTGCTGCGGGCCCATGTTGAGGAGCAGCTCCTCAGTCCGAAGGGTTGGCAGCGTCGCGCTTTCCGGATGTTCCGGGTCGACCTTGTAGACCGTCGTCCGTTGGTCTTCTAACTTCATAAGTAGAATTTTGAATTCTTAGTTTTGAACGTTGAGTTACTCGGACTGCTCATGCGCCATTGAAAATTCACAATTCGACATCGGAGTCTTCTACAATACTTTTTCGTCGAGGAATTCAAACGTGTCCCGCCACCCCTTGCCCCGCAAAGGAAAATCCTTTCTCAATGGGTAGCCTTCGTCATAGTCATCCGGCATGAGGATGCGACGCAGGTCCGGGTGGTTACGGAACCGGATGCCCATCATGTCATAGACCTCGCGTTCCATGAAGTCGGCGCCTTTCCAGATGTCCGTCAGGGAGATGACTTCGCAATCCGATTCTGGCACACGGGTCTTGAGCCTGATGCGGTGGCGTTTGCGGATCGAATAGAATTCATAGACAACCTCAAACCGCTCCACGTCATCAGGCCAATCCACGGAACTGACGTGCACGATGTAATCAAAATCCATCTCGGGATCATCATGGAGAAACCCGGCCACGTCGTGCAGCGACTCGCGACGCACGGTCACGGTCAGATCGCCGCGCCATTCAACGGCCTTGACGAAGCCCTCCGGGAATTCTCGCTGGATATGTTGGGCTAACGTGCTCATGACGACAATGTTGAATTGGGAATTTTAGGTTTCCAATTCGCGCGAGGACGCTCGCCTGAATTCAACCTTCACGATTCATGATTCAAAATTAGACTCTCACCTGTTCCGGCTGTTTGACGAACACCCGCTTCTGCATGATGCGCTCCTGCAGCTTCAAGATGCCATCGAATAGCGCTTCGGGAGTTGGGGGGCACCCCGGCACGTAAATGTCCACCGGCACGAAGCGGTCCACCCCCTGCACCACGCTGTAGCTGTCATAGATGTTGCCGGACGTCGCGCACGAGCCCATTGCGATGACATATTTGGGCTCCGGCATCTGATCGTAGATCTTCCTGATGACGGGAGCCATCCGACGACAGACCGTGCCAGCTACAATCATCAAGTCTGATTGGCGAGGGGAGGCCCTGAATACACCGGCCCCGTATCGATCCATGTCATAGCGCGAGGAGACCGCTGCGATCATTTCGATAGCGCAGCAGGCCAACCCGAATGTCATGGGCCACAAGGAGCCTTTTCTCGCCCAGTTGACGACTTTTTCCAGCGACGTGGTGATGATGTCCAGTTCCCCGTCCTTGTCATGCCGCCCGATCTGTATCAGTCCCATGTGAACCTCAAGAGCGTATGGCTGATGGTTAATGGCTGATGGCAATCGAGAAACTCCGCTGCGTCCTCCGAACCATAGGCCATGTGCAATACGCCATCGGCTCTTCTCCGCTTAGTCCCACTCAAGCGCCCCCTTCTTCCAGGCGTAGACGTATGCCACCAGAAACAGCCCGATGAAGACCAGCATCTCAACCAGTCCGATGAGGCCGATCTTATCGAAGACCACCGCCCACGGATAGAGAAAAATGACCTCGATGTCGAAAATGACGAAGAGCATGGCGAAAATGTAGTACCGAACCGGAAACGGCATGCGCGCGTCGGAGAACGGCTCGCTGCCACATTCGTACGGGCTGAGCTTTTCCGTCTCCGGGAACTTGGGCTGAACCAGATGACTGGCAAGCAACGTTACCACGCCAAACCCCAGCGCTATCACGATGAACAGCACAACGGAGAAATACCGGGTCAAATAGTCCAGGAGCAATTCTGCGCCGCTCACAACCCCCTCGCCCTCAACCCCGTGACTACTAAAACAGAGTGGGCATCTTAGCTCGTATGTGCTTGGTAAATCAAGCGAACAAAGGACCTAACCCTTCCCAGCCGAAAGCCCTAGGCGCCTTCTTTTCGACCCTAGAATCATCTTGTTTTCTGATTGCTTGACCGGGCTGAGGTCTGGCGACCAAGAAGTGGCACCAAGCGGCGCTTAGTCGGAGGTGGGCGCGTGCTTCATCTTGTCCGAGGGCATCCTGAGACCGACCGGAAGGCGGTTTGACCGCGCATCCCATTCGGCTTCGAGCGGGAAGACCGCTTTCGCTTTCTTCCGCCGATGGATTTGTGTCTCGATCCGGCGTCTTTGGCCTTCCCCTGATGCGGAAGCCTGCCCAGGGGCTCGCTTCGATTCATGCACAGCAGGTCTCCTGTCCACTGGCGAATCGACTTCCTTCCTGGCGGCACCTACCTTACCACCCGCTAGAACGGCCTGTCAAACTCGCACATTCTTCAAACTTCTTGACTTCTCAGCGTGATTTGCTATGTTTGGCTCGTTAGCATTTTGCATAGTTTCTATGGTGAACAGGCTAACCACATTCTTTCTCCCACCCTTGGCCTGGGCCTTGCTGCTCTCGCACGGCGCCTTCGCTGCAGAGGCCGATCTGCTTGCCGTGACGAGGGGGGACGGCGCCATCGCATATTCCTCTGGCTTCATCCGCGTCAGTGTGCCGGTTGACGGGGTCGTCAGCCAGCTCACGGGCGACAACCAGACGACCGGCAACAGGATGCTGATCGGGATGACCGATCTCTTGTACCTGCGGTTTAGTCATCTTGAGGAAGTGGTTCCGGGTGATCTCTATACCATCTACAGACGCATCCGAGAGGTGTACCACCCTCAGCGCGGAAATTATCTAGGCGACCTCTTTGAAAACGTGGGGATTGTCAGAGTAATCAAGACTGATCACGAGCTGACAACTGTCCGCGTTCTCCGGTCGTACGCCAATATTTCTCCGGGAGACCGAGTCATCCGGTTTGCGCCGCCGCCTCACGAGGATGCTGTCTCTTCAGGCCGGACACTATCCGACAACCCTGGCATGATTGTGGAAGTTCAACAGCCGCGGTTTCTGATCGGCCAAAGAAATGTGGTCTATATCGACTGGGGTCGCGAAGAGGGGTTACAGCTCGGAGACCGACTCGAAGTCTTCAGGGTCGGGGCTGGTCTGCCGAACCGTGTCATCGGCGAGCTGAAGATTGTCGCCTTGGAGGACACCACCGCGACGGGCCTCATTGTACGCTCGACCGCGCCGCTCCTGCGTGGAGACCGCTTTATTTTCAAAGAAGCCACCACAGAGACGGTTCGGCGGGAAGAAGAATTGCTCAAACCTCAGAGGGAGGAGCTTGAGCGCCTGGCCAGCAAGCCCGAGAAGGTGGCTAGGCTGCCGGACGAGCCTGATTCCACTCGCACCCCGATCGCGGCCGAGCGGATCGGGGATCGCCTGAGGATTGGTCTGGATGAGCTGGTGGACCTGATCGAGTTCGATTCCGGCGAGGCTCGGTTAAAGCCGGAGGGAGTCAAGATCCTCAAAGAAGTGAGCGAGCTTCTCAAAAATGTGCCCGACAAGCACTTTAGAGTCGAGGGGCATGCGGACAATGTCCCGATTGGTCCGAGTTTGCAAGAAAAGTTTCCGTCAAACTGGGAGCTGTCCAAGGCTCGCGCGACTAGCGTCGTACGGTATCTCATCGAGGAGGGAGGCCTCGACTCGGCGAGCATGTCGGTGGTCGGGTATGGAGACACGAGGCCGATAGCCAGCAACGAGACAGAAGAAGGCCGCAAAGTGAATCGCCGCGTCGAGATCGTCCTGCTTCCACCCACTCCGACACAGCCGTCGGAAGAGCAATCTCTCAGCAAGCCTGACGCTGGAGCCGCGCCCCACACGCCGTCGCTTGGGGACCAACCAACACCAACTCCCCCAGTTGGACAACCTCCGTCGCCATCTATTCCCGACGCTCCTTCAACTCCGCCCGATCAGCCGCCTGGCACCCTTCGCTGACAGAACCCTCGCTCCTGCGGTCACCAGGGTACCCTCAGGATGCTCGCCCCCTATTGAGCTGAGCAACGCCGGTCCTTGAAGGCGTGGTTGTTCCACTCAGGCATGCTTGGTAGAATGCCGCATGCCGCACGTCTTGTGTGCCGCTGAGTCTGAATTTCCTGTCTCGAGCCAACCTGCCGTGATGGATCTGCCGGCCTTCGCTGAAGTCGTTGTCCCTCGACATCTGAACAGGTCCTTCACTTACGCGATTCCAGATCAGCTCCGAGATCGCCTGCAGGTGGGAAGCAGGGTCCGGGTTCCATTTGGACCAAGCATGCTCGAGGGCGTAGTCGTGTCGCTGGCCGCGCAATGCGGTCGCGGTGATGAGCAAGATCCTACGACGAGGGGTCGCGTGGCGGGACGACTGCGTGAGATTGCGTCGGTCATCGGCGAGGCCGCAGAAGCGGGCCTCGCCCCAGACCTGCTGACCTTAACTCGTTTGGTCTCTGAACGGTATTTGGCCCCCTGGGGCCAGTGCGTCCGATTGATTCTGCCGACCTTGCTGGCACACCGTCGCTCGTCTCGGTACCTCATCACTGAGACAGGCACAAAGAGGCAAGAGAGTGCGGGGCGACTGACATCCACGGCCTGCCGGATCCTCGCGAGACTCGCCAGCGCGCCTAAGGGGCTGACCTTGATCTCTCTGCGTCGAACAGTCACGGGCCCGGTGGCTCGCACACTGCGGACGCTGGCACGCCGCAAGTGGGTGCGACAAATTGAGCGAGACCGTCAGGGTGACCAGGACAGCCGGACTGAGCCGCGCCGTCCGCCGACCAATGACATGACTCCTGCCGGTTCACCGAGCCAAGTTCACAAACCACAGGAATCAGCTACGGTTCCGCCACGGGAGATGGCTTGGTGGGATCAACTCCGCAGGGCTCTCGACGGAGCCGAGCCCAGGCTGTTCTTGCTCCAAGCTCCGGCGGCGCAGCGGTTGAGCCACGTGATCCGGGCCGCCGAGGAGACGCTTGCGCGGGATCGGACGGTGCTGATCCTAGCCCCGGAGGTAATCAGGGCCGCGGCCATCGCCGAGCTGGCCAGAGCGCGATGGGGAGACCGGGTGGAGTTGTTCCACAGCGGGCTGACACCGACAAGGCGCGGGCAAGTCTGGCGTCGCATCCGAGCCGGGACCGCCGGCATCGTGGTGGGGACGCGGTCAGCCGTCTTTGCGCCCCTTATCTCCCTTGG
Organism: Nitrospirota bacterium; assembly: GCA_020028195.1. Classification (GTDB taxonomy): domain Bacteria; phylum Nitrospirota; class Nitrospiria; order Nitrospirales; family Nitrospiraceae; genus NS-7. The sequence goes on along the minus strand of JAHWYE010000021.1, from coordinate 2,355 downwards.
ACTCATTTGCGTGGAAGACGAAGAGGATCCGTCATTCAAAGAAGAGGCGGAGCCCCACTATCATGCCCGCGAAGTTGCCTGGATGCGTGCCGGCCAGGATAAGGCCGTGCTCTTGCTCGGCTCGGCCCATCCGTCGTTAGAGACGGTGCAGGCGATTGGAGCCAGCGGCGAGGCGCTGCGGATTTCTGACGACGGTGTCGTCCCACCGGCGATCCAGGTGGTGGATCTTCGCCGATTCCTCCCCGGAGCGGTCCTGACAGAGCCCATGGTCGCCGGAATCCGTGCCGCCCTGGAGGCTCGGGCAGGGGTCGTGCTGTTCCTCAATCGCAAAGGCTTCGCGCCAGCCCTTCTCTGTCTGGACTGCGGCGGCCCGCAGCGTTGCCCGCACTGTAGCGTGACGCTTAGCTTCTATAAACGAGCTGCCCGACTGGCGTGCCACTCCTGCGGCGCCTCCGTTCCGGTCCCTGAAACATGCACCCTTTGTCTCGCAGCGCGTCTTGAGCCGGTTGGGTTCGGCACCGAACGTGTCGAGGAAGAAATCCGGCGCCTATTTCCCGGTGCAAGGATCGGCAGGCTGGACCGGGACACCGCTCCGACTCCTGGGAAGGCAGCAGCAATTCGCCGTCTGGCCTCGGCCGGAGAGTTTGATATCCTGATCGGCACCCAGATGCTGTTTCAAGGGTTCCCGCGTCCTCCTGTGGGGTTCGTCGGCCTCCCGCATGCAGACGCGGGCCTACATCTGCCGGACTTCCGATCGGCCGAGCGAACCTACCATGCGCTCCTGGATGCGGTGGCGCTGGCCCGTTCCGGAGAGGCGGGCGGGACCATCGTGCTGCAGACCTATCTGCCGACTCACCATGCAATTGCTTCAGTGGTCAGCTACAACGAATCGGGCTTCTACGACCAAGAGCTGGCCTTTCGCAAGTCGGTCGGCTATCCACCGTTCACTCACCTCGTCAGCCTGCGCGTGTCCGGTACGAACCCCGCACTGGTGAGAGAGGCAGCCGAGCGATGGTCCGGCCTGCTCAAGGCAGCGCTCCGACAACGATCAGCCGGTGAGGAGAGACCGCCTCCCCACGAGACCCTCGGCAGTGACATTACAATCTTGGGGCCCATTCCGGCCGCTGTGGCCCGCGTCCGAGGGAGACACTGCTGGCGCCTGCTGGTCAAATCGGCCGACGCCGAAGTAGCTCGTGTGGTGGTCAAGCGCACGCTGGAAGTCCTGGAAAAGCGACCGGGAAGGGGTGGGTTGAAGTTCGATGTGGATATAGACCCGGTGGAGATGGTGTAAGCGGGGTCGGGGCGGCTGGACTGCCCCTGTGCTCCAAGAGCGCGCACATCGGAATGGGCCGGGGGACCTGTTGCTCTTTGGATTCAACGGGTCGTGACGGGCGCAGGAGGGCCAGTCCAGCCGGCCCTCTGGAGAGTAGTGATGTGCGGATATCGGGCTCAACGATAGGGGGCCACCCCAGCTACTCCGAAAATGGACGGGATAACGTAGTGTTAATCTAGTGGGGTTTTTGACCGACCTGCCTTCTGGGCTCCCTGTCGCTGGCTGATGCGGCGACCTCTTTTCGCCAGACCCACTTGAAAATACCGTAGGCGAAGGTCAACCAGAAGATGGACGAGAAGAGGCCGAAGAGGACCGCAATCAGAATGTGTCCCATCTGCTCATCGGTGGGTTCTGCCACGGCCATCCGCACTTGGACCATCGTCACAATCGGCCAGGCAAGGCTCTCCACGCCCAGCAGCAACGTGGCCCAGGCCCAGACAACTGCAATACTGGAGCCTTGCCATGTGAGAAACGCGGCAGCACAGAGGGCCACGACAACCGCCAAGGCGAGCGGCATCTCACCCCATGTGAGCCAAAAGCCGACGGTCACTGCCAGACTGCCGAGGACCGCGTTGAGTTGCGGAGTCCACATAGGATTCAAAGCGTGAGGTACATGAGGTGATGGAATGGCCTCGTGCCTCTTTCCTGGAAAGTGTGAAGCGTTTGCCAGGTGAAGTCAAATCCGCTTCTACGTTCTCATATGCGGTTGCGTTGTCGCAGTGCTTCCAGTAGCGTGTCTGCGAACTTCGATAATCGACAGTGCCAACCAAAGCCGGGATGGTCAACCGCATGCCGAAGATGATTGTGTTCACAGATCTGGATGGGAGCCTGCTCGATCCGCTCACCTACTCATTCGATGCTGCCAGCGAGGCCTTGCACGCCCTTCAAAGTGACGAGATCCCGCTCGTGCTTGCCTCGAGCAAAACACGGGCCGAGGTCGAGCCGATCCGATTCCGCTTGAATCATCGCCAGCCCTTCATTGTCGAGAACGGTGGGGGGCTCTTTATTCCGAAAGGGCTCTT
>JAHWYE010000150.1 GCA_020028195.1 Nitrospirota bacterium | reverse complement strand
TCAGTTCGCCGCCGTGGAAATACGACTTGTGTGTCCACTGCCGGAGCACGCCGCCCTGATCGAACGTGAGCGTATATTCATCGCACCAGGACCCGGCCGTAGCCCAGGTATTCTGAGCACCCGGCTCGATTTCCCGAACTTCATAGACCCACCGCGATTCGCCCGCCGGGGTCGTCGTCATCAGTTTGGGCGCACCAAACTGTAGTTTGACCTCTTCTTGGGTCGCCAGATCCTGGGCCGAGCGCAGGTAACGGGTCTCCTTCGGCACGAAGAGCCCACACCCACTCAGTGCGAGCACAAGACCTATTCCGATGAGTTGCTGGTGCAGCCTCATGGTCCACCTCCTTTGTTCTCACGACGCTGATTTATAGCCATCCGGCACGCAATCCGTCGGCATGACCTCGCCACCGTGGAAATAGGACCGGTGCGTCCAGCGTCGCAGAACCGCTTGGCTGTCGAAAGTAAGGACATACTCGTCGCACCACTGGCCCGGCGCCGTGATAGGATTTCCAGGCTGCTGAACTCGTACCTGATAGACCCAGACCGCTTCACCCGACTGAGTGGATGTCGTGGCCTGTGGCGCCCCCAGCCGTTGCCTGACCTCTTCTTGAGTCGCGCGATCCTGAGCCGAGCGCAGGAAAATCGTCTCTTTGGCCTCAAACAGCGTGCAAGCGCCGACCGCCAGCACGAGCCACACCCAGATGAGTTGACGGAGCAGCCTCATGGCGTACCTCTCGCATGACCGATCTGTACCCTACAGCATATCCGGTAAAAATGAGAGGGGCAACTGGCAGGATCGCCAAGCCTGGCGCTGGTCCCATCCCCTGACGAGCCTGGAGGAACCGAAGCAAATGGTTCGGCGGCCAAGCCGGCAGACTACTCGATCTTGTCGAGCTTGATGTGAAGGTCCTTGAGCTGCTCGGGATCGACGGGTGACGGCGCGTCAGTCATGGGGCACTGGGCCTTCTGGGTTTTCGGAAACGCGATCACGTCGCGGATCGAGTCGGCCCCGCCCAGCAGCATGACCAGGCGGTCCAGGCCGAAGGCGATGCCCCCATGCGGCGGGGCGCCATACTCAAGCGCCTCGAGGAGAAATCCAAACTTCGCCGAGGCCTCTTCCTTTGCGATGCTGAGCAGGTCAAAGACCTTGCTCTGGATCTCACGGCGATGGATTCTGATACTGCCGCCACCGAGCTCGTTGCCGTTCAGAACCAGATCATAGGCTTTGGCCCTGACCCGAAGCGGGTCTGAATCCAGCAGCGGAAGATCCTCATCGAACGGGGCGGTGAACGGATGATGAAGGGCTACATAGCGGCGCGTCTGTTCATCGTATTCCAGCAGGGGGAAATCAATCACCCAGAGCGGGCACCAGAGTTTGCGATCAATCAGGCCAAATTCTTCACCGAGCAGCAGACGGAGACGACCGAACACATCATGCACGACTTTCGGTTGATCGGCGACGAAGAGGAGCAAATCGCCAGGAATGGCCTCCGGCACGGCAGCACGGAGCTTGCCGACGTCCAGAAACTTCGCGATGACCGACTCAAGCTTGCCATCCGCTCCGATCTTGACCCACGCTAATCCCTTCGCACCAAAACTCTTCGCCGTCTCCCCCAGCGCATCGATGCGGGTCCTGGACATCGCGGCCCCGCCCTTGACAATGAGCGCCTTCACCATCCCGCCCTTCGCGATCACCTCTCGGAAGACTTTGAATTCCGTTTTGGCGGCGAACTCCTTCATATCCTGGAGCGGCATGCCAAAGCGGAGGTCAGGTTTGTCAGACCCGTATCGGCCCATCGCCTCTTCATATGTCATTCGCTGAAACGGTATCCGGAGGTGAATGCCGGCTGTCTCCTTAAACACCAGACTGATCATGTGTTCAACGAGCGACAGAACCTGTTCCCGATCGACGAACGACAGCTCCATGTCAATCTGCGTGAACTCCGGCTGGCGATCGAACCGAAGATCCTCGTCTCGGAAACACCGGGCAATCTGATAATAGCGGTCCGCTCCGCTCACCATGAGAATCTGTTTGAAGAGTTGGGGCGACTGAGGAAGCGCATAGAAACTCCCCGGATTCACCCGGCTCGGCACCAGGTAATCGCGGGCGCCTTCTGGCGTGCTCTTGGTCAGCATGGGAGTTTCGACTTCAAGGAACCCTTGACCATTCAGAAATGATCTGACTTGTTGCGTGACATCGTGCCGCAACTGTAGCCATCGCTGCATCTTGGGCCGACGGAGATCGAGATACCGGTATTTCAACCGCAGGGCTTCCGTGACATCCGCCTCATCCTCGATCACGAACGGCGGAGTCTCTGCATCATTGAGGATCTCCACCGCTTGGGCCCTCACTTCGATCTCGCCGGTGCCGAGGTCCGGATTGGACGAGCCCTCCGGCCGCAACATCACCTGGCCGGTGACCGACACGACAAATTCACTCCGAAGCTCGTGCGCCCGCTTGTGGGCCGCCGCGTTCATCTCCTGATTGAACACGATCTGGGTGATGCCGAACCGGTCACGGAGATCAATAAAAATGACGTTGCCGTGATCTCGCCGCCGATGCACCCAGCCGTCTAAGACCACGGTCTGGCCAACATGGGCCTTCGTCAGCTCCCCACAGCGATGCGTTCGCATCTTCATGCGCTTCTCCGCATAGAAACCCGTGAGGGGCGAGGAGTGAGGCGTGAGGAGCGTGAAGAGGTCTTCTGCTTTGACGCCTCACGGTCTGTGCGACTGCGCATGAGATCGCGCAACGCATTAGCCTCTCGGTCCGTGAGATAGCGGTACTCGCCTGGAGCCAGATCCTCCAGGGTCAAGGGCCCAAACCGAACCCGGATCAGCTTCAAGACAGGATGCCTCACCGCTTCCAGCATGCGCTTCACTTGATGTTTCCGCCCCTCATGAATCGTGATCTCCAGCCAGGAGTTCTGCTTCGCCTTTCTGACTTTTTTCACCGTCGCCGGGCTGGTCACGCCGTCCTCTAACTCCACGCCACGTACTAAAGTTTTGATCTCTTCGTCCGTCAATACCCCTTTCACTTTAATCAGATACGTTTTGGGGACATGGTACCGGGGGTGCAACAGCGCTTGGGCCAGATCGCCGTGGTTGGTCAGCAGCATCAGCCCCTCACTATCAAAGTCCAACCGTCCCACCGGGAAGACTCGGACCGTGACTCCTGGCAGAAGGTGCTTCACTGTTGGGCGGCCACCAGGATCATCCAAAGTGGACATGACATTCTTGGGCTTATTGAGGAGGAGGTAGGCATAGGGCTGCACAGCCCTCAGATGCCGGCCATTCACCTTCACGTGGTCACGCTCCGGATCAACACGAGTGCCCTGCTCGCGAACCACCTTCCCATTCACGGTCACGTGGCCCGCCGCAATCATCTCCTCCGCTTTCCGCCGCGAGGAGAGCCCTGAACCGGCAATCAGCTTTTGAAGCCTGATTTCCATGCTGTAACAATAAGGTTAAGGTTCAGGTTAAGGTTGAGTGAGGATTCATTCCCTGAACCTTAGCCTGAACCTCAACCTTTCTTCCTACTCCCATTCAATGGTTGATGGCGGCTTCGAACTGACGTCATAGACGACTCGATTGACCCCCTTCACCTCGTTGATGATCCGATTCGAGATCGTGCCCATCAGTTCATACGGCAGTCGAGCCCAGTCCGCCGTCATCCCATCCAGGCTGGTGACGGCTCGGATGGCGACGACGTGCTCATAGGTGCGCTGATCCCCCATCACGCCCACGGTTCGAACAGGGAGCAACACCGCAAAGGCTTGCCAAAGCTCCCGGTAGAGGCCGGAGTTCCTGATTTCCTGCTCCACGATGGCCTCGGCCTCTCGAAGCATCGCCAACCGTTCCTTGCTGAGTGGTCCTAGCACGCGAATCGCCAACCCTGGGCCGGGAAACGGCTGCCGCCAAATGATGTCATCCGGCAGACCGAGCTCTTTGCCCAACAGCCGAACCTCGTCTTTGAACAGCTCGCGCAGTGGCTCGATCAGCTTGAGTTTCATCCTGGTCGGCAGTCCCCCCACATTGTGATGGGTTTTGATGGTCGCGGATGGTCCCTTGAAGCTGACACTCTCGATCACATCCGGGTACAGGGTACCTTGCACCAGATAGTCCACTTTGCCGAGGCGGCTTGCCTCCTTCTCGAAGTTCTTGATGAAGAGGCGTCCGATGATCTTCCGTTTCCGCTCCGGGTGCGTCACAGCTTTCAGGGCGGCCAGGAACTGCGTTGAACAGTCAAGATACCTGAGGTTCAGTTTGAGGTGGGAGGCAAAGGTCCGTCGGACCGTCGGCCCTTCCTCTTTCCGCAGCAGTCCGTTGTCCACAAAGACGCAGGTCAGTTGCTTGCCGACGGCTCGGTGGGCCAGGACCGCCGCCACGGAGGAATCCACGCCACCGCTCAAGGCGCACATCACCTTGCTGCGCCCCACTGTCTCATGGATCTGCCTGACCGCCGTGTCCACATAGGAGCTCATAGTCCAGGTGGGTTGACAGCCGCAAATATCATAGACGAAATTGCGGAGGATACGTGCCCCTTCGACCGTGTGGGCGACTTCAGGGTGGAATTGGAGACAATAGATTCTCCGGCCACCCGCCACCATCTTCATCGCAGCGACTGGAGAGTTCTCCGTGTGCGCGATGGAGCGGAATCCCTTCGGCATGCGTTCGATCCGGTCACCATGCGACATCCAGACGATGGTCGAGTGTTCGTCGCCCACCCCTTTGAAGAGATCGGACCGATCGTCAATGTTGAGTTCTGCTCGTCCAAACTCCCGTCGCGTCGCCTTCGCCACTTCCCCATCTAGCAGATGCGTCACCAGTTGCATACCATAGCAAATACCCAGGATAGGAGACCTTTCGGGCGGTAGGCAAGCACGGTCGCGAGGGAAGCGGTGCAAGGCAGGATCTGGGAATAGACCTGCGCTTCGCGGATTCGACGAGCGATGAGTTGTGTGTACTGAGAACCGAAGTCGAGAACAAGGATTCTATCGTGCCAGAGTTCCATTCGATAGCTCTCAGCAATCAGCGATCAGTAAGTGATGGGCAGGACACCAAGGCGAGAAAAGATCTAATCAAGCCGAACCGAAAGCTGATGGCTGAAAGCCGACCGCTATGATTTACTCCCAGTCGGTCCGGTAGTTCGGCGCTTCCTTCGTGATGATCACATCGTGGACATGACCTTCCCGGAGGCCGGCGAGCGTCTGCCTGATGAAGGTCGCCTTCTGCTG
>JAHWYE010000149.1 GCA_020028195.1 Nitrospirota bacterium | reverse complement strand
CCAGCACCCGCGAAAGCTGCCTGTCGAAATCGACGAAGGCGATGTGGCTCACGTACTTGCCGATAGCGTCGCGCCGTCTCGTCGCGAAGTACACCCTGACAGAATCGGCGCACACCAACGCCTGCGGAGATTGAGCGAATTCGACACAGCCGTTCGGAAGCGCATGATCGGTCGGGTCGAAGATCTTGCCCAGCTTCTTCCATTTCATGAACATCTATCCATTACGAGTCAGATTCCAGCCGGGCTAACCCAAATCCGAACTTGCCGACTTGATTCCCCTGGTAGTACATATAAGTGCTTCCATCGAGCTCGAACACGTTCGGGTAGCTGATGGTTTCCGAGTCCCACCCGTCCGGCGAAACGGCGATCCCCGCTCTGGCATCGTCTCGTGTCCACGTCCGAAGATCGGTAGACGACGCATATCCGATCTGGTATCCGCGGCCTTTATCCTTGAGAAAGGGGGGGACTTTCTCTTCAACCGAGGCCGTGCAAATCACCTTGGTCCCACCCATCTCGATCAACACGGACCCTTCAGCATACTTGATGAAATCCCGACTGATTTTTACCGGTCGGATCTGGCCTTCCATACGCCCGTCCTGGCGCAGCAGGCTCATGCCATGATTCATCGAAATCCTCTCTCCAATCAAGTGGATCGGATTATAAAGTAGCGAGGATCAAAGATCAAATGAAGGGCTGGCGATCAGAGGTTCGATTGTGCGGAGTTGCGACGACACTTGCGCGCATAGCGTACACGCATGTACAAGAGCCCAACGATGAGGAGACTAATTGTGTACACAAATAGATCCTCATAGGGGAACAGATAGGGCACACGCGGAGAGTACCGTTTTGCGGCACTATTAGCAACAGAAGGGCTGTGGCCCTTGGCGAGAGCATATTACACCACCAGGTGAAAAGCCGCTCGTCAAGCGCTTTTGAGCCGAACCCGTTGGCATAGAAGGTGCATCGAAAAAGCCAATTGAATGCGCACTTTTTGCCCACTTATTGTGCACGAACAAGCAAGGACGCTAATCATCCTCGACCATGTTCCTCAGACTCCCGAAAAAAAGCCTGTAGAAACCCAATATGGCGCTTCTGCTAGAACCTGACACCACGTCAGCTCACGGCAAGCCGCCGGACACCCTCATTGTTGATGATGAGGCACCAGTCCGCCGCCTGTTGGGTCGTATGCTCGAGCAGTATGGATATACCTGCACGTTGGCTGCCGATGCGCGCGAAGCTCGATTACAGTTACAAGACAAGGAATTCACCTTGATTCTCTGCGACGTGAACATGCCGGACGAGTCAGGTTTGGACCTGGTGAAACATGTGCTGACTCAATACCCCAATACTGCGGTGGTCATGGTGACCGGCCTCGACGATCCACACATCGCCCACGCCGCGTTGGAGATCGGCGCCTATGGCTACATCCTCAAGCCGTTCCAATCCAATGAGGTGCTGATCGACATAGCCAATGCGCTGCGCCGCCGTCGGCTCGAGATTGAGAACCGGGCCTACCGGGAGAATCTCGAGCAGACGATCCGCACGCGCACGGCGGCCCTGCAACAGGCGTTTGAGTGGTTGGAGCGGACGGAAAAGGAGCTCCGGCTGTCCCGTGAGGAAACCATCCAACGGCTTGCCATTGCGGCCGAGTTCCGGGACAACTCAACAGCCAGGCATATCCAGCGGATGAGCCATTACTGCGGCCTCCTCGCTCGGCGGTATGGGTTAGACCCGGAGCACTGCGAACTGATCCGCACGGCCAGCCCGATGCACGACATCGGTAAAATCGGAACCCCGGACCACGTACTGCTCAAGCCAGGCAGCTTCACACCGGATGAATTCAAGGTGATTTGCCAGCACGCTGAGATCGGGTACCATATCCTCAACGGCTCTGAGGCGGAATTGCTCAAAACAGCCGCCATCATTGCCTGGACTCACCATGAGCGGTTCGACGGCAGCGGCTATCCCCGAGGCCTCGTAGGCGAAGCCATTCCCCTGGAGGGACGGATCGCGGCCATTGCCGACGCCTTTGACGCCCTGACGAGCAAGCGGGTGTATAAGCCGGCTTTCTCATTGGACCATGCTGTGGACATCATGCGTGAGCACCGAGGCACCCATTTCGACCCGGCTCTCCTCGATGTCTTCTTCGATTCAATGGACGACGTGCTGATGATTCGGGATCAGTATACCGACAGTTTCTCCTGATCAAGCCGAATAGTTCTCCTCGTGATTGATTGACAACCTGACTGCCCGCCGTTATACTGACACGCAGTCATGCCGGTGAGTCCTCAGGGTTTTCCTGCCAGGTACTGAATCCGGTCTGTCACTGATCCAGCGTTCATTCGTTCTCACTAGCCAAAAAAGGGAGGAATGTGCCATGGCAACGCCTATCACAGCTCGTAACTGGATTGGATACCTCTGCGAATCGCTCGTCGCATCCGGCGCCATGCCCACGTGGGAAGCAACTGCTTATCTGACGGACAATCTGTTCGGGGAGGCACCGAACCTCCGACTGCACGAGACCAAAGCCCCGTACGAAGCCACTTCGCAGTTGCTCCAGCGGGTGTATAGCCCGATTGTGGAGGCAGCAGGGCGGGCGATTGATCTGCCCGCTCCCTCGATGATCCACATCTTCACCGATATCAGCCTCACCGGGAACTCGGCAGTGTTGGTGGTTTATTTCCCCGGCGACAACCGGCCGCATCAGTTACTGTTGCTGGATGCCGCACAGGCCTGGAACCTCGTGTTCGGCGATGGAATCGCGTTCAATGCTTGGGCTGAGGAGCGTTACCGGTGGATTAAGGAGGCGCTCGAAGTCGCGGTGGTTCGGATGAGACAGGTAGAGCAGCTTGCCGTTAGCCTCTGAAGATTGAGGCTTCGACTAAGGTCAAGAGAAGCATTGACTCACGCGTAACCTCGTTCTCAGCCTTGCTGATTTACTGAAGGGGTGTAATTGAGATTCGGACCCAGCCACCGCTCCACAGTCTGCAGCTCCATCTGCTTGCGCAAATGATAATCACTGACCTGATCGCGGCCGATCTTGCCGACCGCAAAGTATGCCGCGGCTGGGTGAGCAAAGTAGAGCCCACTGACTGAGCTTGCCGGATACATGGCAAAGGTCTCGGTGAGGTGGATCCCCACATGTTTCTCGACCTGCAACAGATCAAACAACGCTCGTTTTTCACTATGGTCCGGGCAGGCCGGATACCCAGGCGCTGGGCGAATGCCACGATACCGCTCCCGGATTAGATCGTCGTAGTCGAGCTGTTCCTCTGCCCCATAACCCCAGTCGCCCCGAGCCCGCTTGTGCAGGAGTTCCGCAAACCCTTCGGCGAGCCGATCCGCCAGGGCCTTGGCCATGATCGAGTTGTAGTCATCATGCTCCTGTTCAAATCTGGCGCACAGGGCCTCGAGGCCGATGCCGGTCGTCACGGCAAAGGCGCCGAGATAATCAGGCAGTCCGGTTGACTTGGGGGCGATAAAGTCGGCGAGCGCCTGGTTGAACTGTCCATCAGGTTTCGGCATTTGCTGACGAAGCGTATGAAAAGTCGCGAGCACTGCCGACCGCAAGTCATCCGTGTAGACTTCAATGTCGTCGCCGACGCTATTGGCCTGGAAAAATCCGTAAACCGCCCTCGCGGTCAGCAGTTTGTGCGCGACGATCTCGTTCAGCAAGTGCTGAGCGTCGTCGAACAGTTCCTTGGCCCTGGGATCATCCAGAATGCGAGGGTATCGCCCACGTAACTCCCAAGTATGGAAGAACGGTGACCAATCAATAAAAGGCACGATCCCATCGAGTGGGAACCCATCCAACACTCTGGTACCGACGAACGACGGTGTCGGGATCTCCGTGGTTCGCCAATCAATGGGAGTCTTTCGCCCGCGCGCCTGCGCCAGGGTCAGCAGCGGTTTCGGGCCGCGATCCTGGTGGGCCTGGCGTACCCGTTCCTGATCGAGCCGATTGCCCTCGGCAAAAGCCGTCTTTTGAGCAGGATTCATGAGACTGCCCACCACCCCAACCGCCCGAGACGCATCAAGCACGTGGACAACCGGCTGGTCGTAGGCCGGAGCGATCTTCACGGCCGTATGGGCCTTGCTGGTCGTGGCGCCTCCGATCAGCAGCGGAATCTGGAATCTGTCTCGAGTCATCTCGCGGGCCACGTGCGCCATTTCATCCAGTGACGGGGTGATCAGACCGCTAAGCCCGACCAGATCCACTTGTCGTTGCCGGGCAGTCTTCAAGATTGTGTCACAGTGGACCATGACGCCGAGATCAATGACCTCGTAATTGTTGCAACCGAGGACAACCCCGACGATGTTTTTACCGATGTCGTGCACATCGCCTTTGACCGTGGCCAGGAGAACCTTCCCCTGAGCCTTCCTACCTCCCGACGCCTCCTTGTCGGCCTCCATAAATGGCAAGAGGTAAGCCACCGCCTTCTTCATGACGCGAGCGCTTTTGACCACCTGCGGCAAGAACATCTTCCCAGCGCCAAAGAGATCCCCGACCACGTTCATACCCGCCATCAACGGCCCCTCGATGACCTGAAGCGGTTTGCTGTATTGCTGTCGGGCCTCTTCCACATCTTCTTCGATGTACTCGACAATGCCTTTGACCAAGGCGTGGGAGAGCCGCTCCTCGACGGTTCCTCGTCGCCAAGCGTGCTCCTGAGCGGTGACCTTATCCTTCTGTTTGACCGTCTCGGCAAAAGCGACAAGCCGTTCGGTCGCGTCAGGCCGTCTGTTCAGCAACACGTCCTCTACCAGCTCGAGGAGGTCTTTCGGTATCTCCTCGTACACCCCCAACTGCCCGGCGTTGACGATCCCCATGTCCAGACCGGCTTTGATGGCATGGTACAGAAAGGCCGTGTGCATCGCCTCGCGCACGACGTTATTGCCGCGGAATGAGAACGAAATGTTGCTGATTCCCCCGCTGACCTTGCAGTACGGCAGGTTGGCTTTGATCCACCGAGTCGCCTCAATGAAATTGACCGCGTAGTTGTTGTGCTCCTCAATTCCGGTGGCGACCGTCAGGATATT
>JAHWYE010000148.1 GCA_020028195.1 Nitrospirota bacterium | reverse complement strand
ACTCCAATCTGGCGCATGCATGATGTCATGACTTTCTCCGTCGGAATCCCGTCCACCCCAACGTTGCGACAGGACGGGTCCCCAAGACAACGGCGCCGATAGAACACTGTCGGCGCCATTTGACAGTTCCTCGCTACTTCGCCGGCACCCACCCTTCGTCGTTGGAATAGGGAAGCGTCTTGCCTTCAAAAGTAATGCTAATGCGGCTCTCGCCGTGGCTTCCCTTGGTCTCCTGAACCTTCACCGTGAAATCAATTGCCGACATAATGGCGTCGCCGAAATGTTCATTCATCCACCGTTGGATCGCCGGTGCATACACATCCACGGCTTCATGCAGCCGGTAGATCGCGCCCGCGTTCCAGCGAACCGGCGGGTCCGCTAGCGGCGCCAACTCCCCCGGCTTCAAGCCAAGCTGATTTTCCAAGCAATCTTCTGTCTTCTTCTCTAAGGGAGCCTGTCCAGAAAGAATCGCTCCGATACGAATCGGCAGCAGGTTGCACGCCTTTCCGAGGGATTCCAAGGTCGCTTTCTTTTCTGCAGCGGCCTTATTCGCAATCTCCAACGTCGATTTCCGCTTGTGGAAGCTGCTATGCGCTAATCCATCCACGACGCTGCTCTCAATTTCTGCAAGAACTGGTGTGCTGAGCCAGATTCCCGCCACGAATGCTCCGAGAACCACCACGACCGCTCTCTTCACATTGCACCTCCTCAACCCGCCTATGATATAAGCACGGGACTCAGAGCCCCCGCGTGGCTCGTTGATTGGATCTAGACAGTTCAGAACGTCTTGTACTCCAGCCACTTGCCATTCAGCGTGATCTTGCAGCGGGCTTCGCCCTGACTGCCGGTCACGCGCTCCATGTCAAGGGTAAAATCGATTGCGCTCATGATGCCGTCACCGAACATCTCGTTCGCCATTTCTCGTAGGGCATCCCCGTAGACCCCGATGATCTCCATGAGGCGGTATTTAAAGGGATCGGTCGTATTTGGAAAATCGGCCCGCACGGGAAACTTGGAGAGCGACTCAGTGGTCTCTTTATCAAGTTCCAGGGCCTTGCCCACCTTCCTGGCCTCATCCTCGGTCAGACGGTGATTGCCGTGCAGCGCAGCTGCTACGAATGTCGGATTCTTGCCGACTGTCTTGGCCAGTTGGGCAATCGTCACCTTCTTCTCCAGCCGCTTTGCTTTGATGATGTCTCGGGCTCTCTTGCTGTCCATCTTGCCATTCCTCTCCATCTTTTTCCTCCTTCTGGTGTGTATCTGCCACGCCCTCAGCGCAGCATGAGTGAGTCCCTCTCGAAATTTACCTCTAGCGGAGCTTCACTGACAGGCTGGTCCGGGGGTCCTCCGTCGCCACCCGTTCCATGCTTGGCGTGCCGCACCAGGAAATGGATGATATGGTTTCTGATCTTGTAGTAGTGAGGATGTTCGATGACCGTTTCCCTCGAGCGCGGCCGTGGAATCGTCACGTCCACGATTTCCGCGATGCGCGCGGAAGGCCCGTTGGTCATCAGCATGATCCGATCGGAGAGCAGGATCGCCTCATCCACGTCATGGGTCACCATAAACACCGTATTGCGGGTCGTATTCCACATCTGGATCAACTCTTCCTGGATCACGCCCCTCGTCAGGGCATCGATCTGGGCAAACGGCTCGTCCAGTAGCAGCACTTTCGGCTCGATCGAGAAGGCCCGTGCCAGGCCCACCCGCTGCTTCATCCCCCCAGACAACGCCGTAGGCCGCTTGGTCTCCGAGCCCTTCAGTCCCACCAGATCAACGTACTTGTGAACATGCGTTGCAATCTTCTCACGGTCCCAGTCCGGATACGCCGCTTTGACGGCTAACCGGATATTTTGGAACACGGTCATCCACGGCATGAGCGAGAAGGTCTGAAAAACCACCATCCGATCCAACCCTGGACCGGATACCTCTTTGCCGCTCAAGATGATTCCTCCCTCCGACATTGTCTCCAATCCGGCGATGATGTTGAGCAAGGTGGTTTTGCCGCAACCCGAATGCCCGATGGTGGTCACGAACTCGCCTTTGTCAATCTTGATCGTCACATCCTTGAAGATACAGACCTGTCCGTCCCCCGTATGGCTCGGGAAGTACTTGGAGACATGATCAATTTCGAGAAAGGCCATGAATTACTCCTGATAGGTCACAAGACCGGCCAGTTTATTGAACCCGGAATCCAGAATCACCCCCACCACTCCGACGACGAGGATGGCGAAGATGACGCCGGAGATATCCAAATTATTCCACTCGATCCAGCTCAGGTAGCCCACCCCCAGTTCACCCAGCAACATTTCAGCCGGCACCACCGCGACCAGTGCGCTCCCGAACGAGATCCGCAGTCCGTTTACGATGGTCGGCGCTGCACCAGGCAGGATGACTTTATAAAGACGCTTGAACCACGACAATTGGAGGATGGCGGCGACGTGCAGATAATCCTTGCGCAAGGAATTGACACCGAACGCCGTGGTGGCAAGGGTCGGCCAGAGCGCAGCCATAAAGACGACCAACACGGCCGTCCATTTCGGATCCTTCACGGTGTAGAGCAGCAGCGGCATCCAGGCCAGCGGCGAAATGGGCTTCAGAATCTGGATATAGGGATTGACCGCCCGAAACAGCACTTTGTTCAGCCCGAGGAGCACTCCCAGCATGATAGCCACCACCGAGGCCGCAAGAAATCCTGCGGCAAATCGAGAGACGGTGTAGAGGACCAGATAGGCGATGCCGTGGTCGTTGGTCCCCTTCTTCACAAAGGCCTCACCTAGCTCGATCCGGGCCTTATCCAACACAGCCAGCGGGCCAGGCACGCCCTTCACTTTTTCCTTTTCCGGGTTCCACACGTATCCACCGTCAGCAGTCCGGTCGATGTCACCATTGAACTCCATCATCTGGAGCTGGTCCTCGGTGAGCCCTCTGGGATCAAAGGCCGCGCGAAGCGTGAAAAAGTGCCACGCGAGCAGAAAGACCACGAGAAGAAAACCCGAGATCAACCAGGGATTGCCTCTTCCGCCGCTCATAGTTCCTTCCTTCTTCTCACTCTTTATTCTTCAAGTCTTCTCTATTTTCGATCTCCCAGAGGGAGCGGCTGAGGCGCGCCTTACTGCGCGCGCGACTTCCTTCCACACCTCATTCGAGAGCGGCTTGGGTAGCCTCAACTGCGCGCGTCCAACGAGCACTTTCTGAGCGTGCACGCTTCCCTCCTCAGCCTCATCCATCTTCTTTCGCCCCTACAGAGGGTGGCGCTAGGTTGCCCTTACTGCGCGCATCGACCGAGCACCTTCTGAGCGTGCGCGGTCTGCGAGCACGAGGGCAATCTAGGGCCACCCTTGTTTCCTTTACGCCATGCTGTGAATCTTGAAACCCTTCACATAGGCCTCGGCCTGGTCCGGATCAAACACCTTGCCCATGATTGTATGTTTGGTCGAGGTGGTCTTGTGGGTCGGATAGCCTAGTTCCTTGGCGATGCGATCGCAGTCTGCCGCCAGATAGACCTGCTCGGCCACAGCCTTGTAGTTCACATCCCCTTTCAGATGCCCCCATCGCTTCATTTGGGTCAAAATCCAGATCGCCATTGAGTGCCAGGGATAGGGATCGAAATCAATCCGGTCAGGCACCTTCTTGATATTGCCGAGCCCGTCGGCGTAGGTCCCAGTCAGGATTTGCTCCAACACGATCACTGGTTGATTCAAGTAGTTCGCGGGCGCGATGGCCGCCGCGATCTCCTTCCTGTGGGCCGGATCAGAGGCGTAATGAGTCGCGTCCACAATGGCTCGCCACAACGCCCTGAACGTGTTGGGATATTGGGTAGCAAACTCCTTGGTCACGACAAACGCGCAGCAGGGGTGGCGGTCCCAAATTTCCTTCGACAATTTATAAATGAAGCCGGCATTTTCATACACGGCACGTTGATTGAAGGGGTCCGGTCCCAGGTAGCCGTCTACGTTTCCGGCTTTCAGGTTCGCCACCATCTCCGCTGGCGGCACAATGCGGATCTGCACATCCTTGTCCGGATGGATTCCTCCTTCAGCCAGGAAGTAGCGGAGAAGGTAATTGTGCATGGAGAAATCGAACGGCACGCAGAAGCGGAATCCTTTCATATCGGCGGCCGTCTTCACGCCCTTGTGTTTGATGTGCAACGTGATGGCCTGCCCGTTGATGTTCTCCACAGCCGGCATATAAAACGGGGTCGGCACGGAGCCCGCGCCCAAGGTGAACGCAAGCGGCATAGGGGACAGAAAATGTGAGGCGTCCACTTCCTTGGTGACCGCCCAGTCGCGGATCATGGCCCATCCAGCCGCGCGCTTCACCGACGCGTTCAGCCCATGCTTCTTGTAGAAGCCCAAGGGCTCCGCCATGATGATCGGCGTTCCGCAGGTGATCGGAATGAAGCCGACGGTGACGTCCGTCTTCTCCGGCTTCCCCACCGGATCGGCCGCAAACGCTTTCAGCCTCCCTAACGGGAAGACCTCAGCGACTAACGCCGTGAGGGCTGCCGCTCCCATGCCGGCCAGAAACTGCCGGCGGGATGGTTCAGCAGCACGCAAGATGGCCGCGACGACTGACCGTTCAACAGTTTTGTCAAAATACTCCTCGGATGACGGTGTGTTTCCCATTGTTTTCTCCTTTTCCTTCAATTCCCCACCCTTCCCTTCCCCACACGGGGCAGGTGACTTGTCATTTTTGACGGGACGGCTGGGATGATCCCTACTGCGCGCGTCCAACGAAGATCTTCCGGCGCCCTCCATTTTTCTAAGAAGGAGTAGCCAGGCCGTCCTTCACTGCGCGCATCGAGCGAGCACATTCTGATCGTGCGGGCTCTGCGAGCAAGAAGGGCGGTCTGGCTACTCCCTCTTCTCCTTCCTTCCGAGGCCGCGCGCTGCGGGAGCACGGGAATTCCCCGGTCGCTCCGCGCCATCCCTTCTGAGCGTGCGCGGTGTGCGAGCACGTGAGGTCACTTGGCCCCTTCGACTCCTCAAACCCTTTCATCCTGCCAACTTCCTTTTCAGCAGCTCATTCACTTTCCCTGGATTCGCCTTCCCCCCCGACCCCTTCATCACCTG
>JAHWYE010000020.1 GCA_020028195.1 Nitrospirota bacterium | reverse complement strand
ACGCACACCGACCCGCCGACAACTCGTTGAAATCGTCAGGCGACCTCCGGACGTCATGGCGTCGAATGCATTTGTCGCAAGGTTCCAGAATACCTGCTTCAGTTGATCCTGATCCACCTGCGCAATCAGCGGACTGGCCCATGGTTGGGTCGCAATCTCAATGGCCTTCTGGCGGGACTTTGCCTCATGCCGGATCAGATCCAGCGTGTCTGCCAAGACGACATTCAGATCGCACTCTTTCCGATTCAGCGCCGGCGGTCTCGCATACGCCAGGAACTCCGTGATGATGGAATCGAGCCTGGTCGCTTCCCGAACCGCAATATTCATGAGACGTGTGTTGGTCTCATCCGGAGGGAGGTCCTTCCGCAGCATCTGCATGGCGCCGGCCAGCGCCCCCAGGGGGTTCCGGATCTCATGAGCCATGCCGGCCGACATTTCACCAATTGTGGCGAGCCATTCCTGACGCCGCATCTGCTCTTCCATGTCACGAATCTGCGTCAGATCCTTGAAGACCCCGACCAGGCCTATCTGGACGCCACCTTCATTGAGAGGCGACAGGGTCATCCCGAGCACCAGACGACTCCCGTCAGCCTGCTTACCTTCCGCCTCGAACCGGTGCGGAACGGACAGGGCGACGGAGCCTGCCCCGAAATGATCACCCTGCTGCCAATTGAACACTTCCCACCACGGGCGGTTCTGGACCTGGTCCAGGGTATAGCCAGTGGCATCTTGTGCGGCCGGGTTGAACGAGGTGACCCGGCCTTCCGCATCGGTCGTGAACACCCCGCTACTGATGCTCTGCACGATGTTCTCATGAAACGCTTGTAGGCTGGTCAATCCCGCCTCTTTCTCACGAAGGGATAGATCTGCCAGCCTCAATTGCTCGGCCAGCTCGCCGCTGAGGAAGCCCACGACGACGAATGCCAGGCCATGCACCCCAAACGTGTACAAGGTCTCCGCCTCCGACAACCGGCTCGGTGGCAGCCATTCCCCCAACTGCAACAGCCCGTACAACTGGATATTGGCGACGAGGCCGAACAGAATCGCTGAGAACGCGGCAGTGACGAGCCCCACCCGACGCCTCAGAATCAGGCTCGCCAGGGTGACCGTAATGATATAGAGCACCGCGAAGGGGCTCTCGATCGCGCCGGTCATGGCGACCAGCACGGTCTCCAGGAGCAGGTCCACCGCGATCTGGAAGTAGGCAAAACGGGTCAGCGCCGCAGGAGTCGTGAGATACCTGAGAGTGACGGTATAGGCGATCGTGATGGCGTAGGTGAAGATGATGAGCGCGTAGAAGGTGGGAACGCGCTCGTCCTTGGCGACTTGGAATGTGATCGAAAGACCGAGCAGCAGCGTGACCACTACTACTCGAAGGCCCATCAGCCAATACAGCCTGGCCCTGAGTTCGTCCATTGGCTCCTGCGGGCTGCTGGTGGAAGCGGAAGGTTCTCGCGCCGTTGTAGAAGAACCGGTCATCTTGCCGACCGGCGACCGCCTGGGGGGGCGATCCCTCTTCATCACGTCGAGGTCTTTAGCCTATCGCCGAGGCCATCTGGAAAATCGGCAGGTACATCGCGACGACGATAAACCCGACCACCGTTCCCAGAAATACCATCATCATGGGCTCCAGAAGCGAGGTCAGCGCCGCCACAGCCTGGTCCACCTCGTCTTCATAGAAATCCGCAATTTTGCCCAGCATTGCATCCAGCGCGCCGGTGGTCTCACCCACCGAGATCATGTGGGTGACCATTTTCGGAAAGACCTCGCCCTTCGAGAGCGGTTCGGCGATCGTCTTGCCACCGCTGATGCTCATCCGTGCGCTCATGATCGCCTCTTCGATCACCTTGTTGCCAGCCGTTTTGGCGGTGATGCTCAACCCATCCAGAATCGGCACGCCGCTGGTGATCAATGTGCCGAGCGTCCTCGTGAATTTGGCCACTGCCGTCTTTCGGATCAATTCCCCCACGATCGGCAGTTTGAGGAACATTCGGTCCATGGCTAACCGCCCCTTGGGGGTGCCATAGTATTTCTTGATTCCCCATCCGGCCAGGACCGCCCCGATCGCGAGGTGGATAATGTAGGACTGCATAAAATTGCTGACATCAATGACGATTTGGGTCGGGCCAGGAAGTCCCATCTTTCCCCCGGACATCTCAGCAAACATCTTGGCAAAAATCGGAATGACCCAAACCATCAGCACCGTGATCACAATCACTGCCACGCTCAGGATGGCCGCCGGATACACCATCGCCGATTTGATCTGGGCCTTGAGTTTCATGGCCTTCTCGATATGCTTGGACAAGCGACCCAGAATGGTGTCCAACAGGCCCCCGACCTCCCCGGCATGAACCATGTTGACATAGAGTTCGTCAAACACTTTTGGGTGCTTGCGCAGCGCGTCGGCGAACGTGGCACCCCCTTCCACTTGAGTCCGGACCTCTCCGACGGCCTTCCGCAACTGCTTGTTCTCAGATTGGGAGGCCAGGATCTCTAGAGCCTGGATGAGCGGAAGACCGGCATTGATCATGGTCGCGAACTGCCGGGTAAAGACGACGAGGTCTTTGTCGGTGACGCCACCACCAATTTCGAACTTCCACCCTTCACCCTCCTTGGCGGCCCTCTCATCCAGACTCATGACGACGATATTCTGCTTCCGCAGTTGCTCCATGGCCTCGTCACGGGTCTTGGCGGCGACCTCCCCTTTCTTGACCATACCCTGCCGGTTTCGGCCTGTATATGCGAAGGTGGCCATCAGCTAGCTCCGTCTCCTCATGTTCTGTGCCCTACGGTAGTTGCCCGAATCACGGACCTGGCGACATCCCCAGCCTCTGCTTGAAAGGACGGTTGAAGGAACCAGCGCATCAGGTGATCGCATGCATGAGGCAGGAGGACAAGGACCCCGCTGTCCCCTCCGGCTCGATCCGGAAACCCCGCCTTCGACCTGATCAGGAGCTGCAACAGTCGCCATTTGCAAGCGCTGTTCGCAGAGTTTAGAGGGTAATAATGGCAGCCAACGACATGAGCGAAGTCTACTGGAGGACTAAAGACTTGTCAACTTTATCCTCTTTCGATGTACGCAGAATCTAAGCGGTTGTCACCGAGGAACGACTCGCGGTCGCTTACGCTTCACCGGCGCTGAGATGAACGAACCCGCGATAGAGGTAGTGGAACCCGGACACCAGGGTTAACGCCACCGTCAGATAGAGGAGGGGCTGAATGAGCCGGAGATCCATATGTCGAGAGGCTAAGATCACCACCAGAATAATGTACGAAAGCTGAAATACCGTGGTCCCTTTTCCAAGCAGGGTCGGTGAAATATCCACGCGCGATTCGGTCAACTGCACCAGAAGGGTGCCGGTCATGAGGATCAGATCTCGACTCACGACGAGGATCGCCGTCCACAACGGCACCAGGTGAAGGATGGACAGCGTCACGAAACCGGACGTCAGCAACAGCTTGTCGGCCAGCGGGTCCAGGAAAGCCCCAAGTCTGGTGCGCTGATTGGCCACCCGCGCGATCGTCCCATCCAGCCCGTCCGTGAGACCCGCGAGCAGCAGCACGCCTAGTGAATAGTCGTAACGCT
Organism: Nitrospirota bacterium; assembly: GCA_020028195.1. Taxonomy (GTDB): domain Bacteria; phylum Nitrospirota; class Nitrospiria; order Nitrospirales; family Nitrospiraceae; genus NS-7. The sequence continues at coordinate 8,221 of JAHWYE010000020.1, read as the reverse complement.
CATAGAGGAGAAAGCCAACGAAAAGAGGAACCAGGAGGATCCTGAGGATCGTGAGACTGTTCGGCAGATTCATGGGTTCGTCGGTATGACACCCTTGCTCTCTGGGGCTCGCAATCAAGCTGAGCGCGTCATCATAAGAGGGGGCCGGAGGGTTGTCAACAAGGGTTGAACTCGCCAACTGCACACACTATAATTTGTTTTCTCGTGAACGACCGGCACGTTGAACGGAGGAACAGATGAGCGTCCTTCCGCTGCTCTTCAAGAAAGAGGGCGTCGTTGAGCGACATCAGATCGAGGGCAATGACCCAAGCGACCGCTATTTCAGTCGGTCCATTCTGGTCAGTCGCACCGCCAACGGCTACGCCGCCAAGGTGATGTATGAGGCCCTCACAGTGGAGGGTCAGACCCACTCCACTATTGGGGCCGCTGTGAAGAGTGTGGTGGACAAGCTCAGCAGCTTGGGATTCAGACGAATGCGAACCAGGCCGAATTTCAAAGGCCGACGCTACCTCGCCGAGAAGGAAACCTGGATCGAGTATCCAGACGATCACAAGAGCTAACAGCGAATAGCGTAAAGCTCTTTTCCTTCCCGTTCTTGGCTGTTTGCTGCGACCTATCAGCCCTTCGCGATCAGTTCTTCATGGATCAGATCGTGAATCAGCGGACGAAACCTCTGGATACCGATGTTCTGCCTCGTCGGGTGGACGCGATTCGACAAGAGGATGACCTCCAGTTCGCGCACCGGATCCACCCAGAGTGAGGTCCCCGTATACCCCAAATGGCCGAAGGAGTTGGGAGAAAACCGCGTCCCTGACGAGGAAGGCGGCGACGGCGTATCCCATCCGAGTCCCCAACTGGACCCTGCGGTTCGGTCCTGTCTCGTCACAAAGTGCCGGACTAGCTCCGGTGAAAAACAATTCCCTCGTCCAAGATAGCCTTCCAACCAGGCTCCTGAGACCGCCAGAACCGCTGAGGCAGTGCCAAACAACCCGGCGTGGCCGGCGACGCCCCCCATGGCATACGCATTTTCATCATGCACCTCGGCCCTCAAGACGCGCCCCCGCCAAGGGTCATCCTCTGTCGCCGCAACCGAATTGAAATTGGAAGGCGGATCGCACGTTCCAACCGTGCAGTCCTTCGACGTCTCAATGAAACACAATGGGTCCGCACGCAGCGGTTCATACACCCGCTCCCGACAGAAGGGGACCAATGAGCGTCCGGTCAATCGTTCCACAAGGAGACCCAGCAGCATGAATCCCAGATCGCTGTAGAGGCCGCGTGCACCGATAGGAAACACCAACGATTCATGGCCTATGCTGTCCAGCACTGCTTGTCGAGCCGCTTGACTGCCCAGAAAACCAGGATGGGTTCGATCTTGCTCGGCGATTCGCTCATAGAAGGGACGCCAAGCCGGCAGGCCAGAGCTGTGGTTCAACAGATGAAAGACTGTCGCCTCGCCGATTTCCCTGTCCTTCAGCTCTTCAAGAATATCGTGCAGCGGGTCTTCGAGGCTGAGTCGCCCGTCCTGGACGAGACAGAGGACGGCCGTTGCGGTGGCCAGAGGTTTGGTCAGCGAGGCAAGGTCATAGACCGTATCAAGGCTGGCCGGTTCTTTATGCGGGATCAGCGCTGCGTACCCAAAGGCTCGATTGTACGCTACCAGGCCGCGGATCCGGACGAGCAACACCGCGCCAGGGAACACCCCTTCCTCGACGGCGGATTGCATGGCGCTGGCGATGAGATCGGACGTGCTCATGAATGGGCTACAGGAGGGGCGGCAGGCGCCGAAGAAGTGTTGGGCTCAACGAGGGGAAGACTCGGTGACCTCACCGATCCATGACGAACCACGCGGAGCGCCAGGCCTCAGGAAGTTCGGCCCCTTCATTCTGCTTCTGCGTGTCCTGTTCGCCCAATGCCGCACGTAGACCGGCAGAGCGACTCATGGGTCGCTTCGCGCGCCGTAGTGGTCGGAATCTCCCGAAATCTTTTCAGCCTGAGTGCCCGGATCGGAACGTCCCTGGCCCCCTTCCTCGATCTCCAGCATGCGCTCAAAAGTCCGCAACGTCGAGCGCAGGCGCTCGATCATTAAGAGTCGTTGCTTGTGAAGATCCGACAGATCACGTTGCGTGCCGGCCAACTCCGTCCGTGCCTCACGGATCAACTCCGCGGCTTTCAGCTCGGCTTCCTTCATGATGAGTTCCGCATCCCGTTGGGCGGCCTGTTTGAGATCATCGGTGATCGCTTGCGCGGCAACCAGCGTGTTCGACAGCGTCGTCTCGGTCTTCTTCAGGTCGGCGAGCTGTCGCTCAGTCAACGACAACTTTTCACGCAGCGCCGCATGGTCCCGATTCAGCGACTCGACGGTCTGGGCCACTTCTTCCAGAAACCGTTGGACCTCTTCGCGGTCGTACCCCCGCAGCCTGACCTTGAACCCCATTTGCTGAATGTCGAGCGGCGTGATCTTCATGGGTATGCCTCTCAGGCTTCTCTTAGTACATGCGGGACGCCACGTCTTTCAATGACTGCACCACAGCCACCTGAAGAAAGATAATGACCAGAATGGCGATGATCGGTGAGACATCAACGCCCAGCCTCCAGCCCAGCCGACGTCGGATCGGAGAGAGGACCGGCTCGGTCGCACGTTCCAGAAATTGCACGATTGGATTCCAGGGATCAGGGTTGACCCACGAGATGAGTGCCCTGGCGATGATCACCCACATATAGAGCCAGAGCACATAATCGGCGACCGTCGCCAGTCCTTGTAGCACATTTCCCGCGAGAAACATCAGCGGCCCAGGTCTTCGGACTTCTTCGTCGCGGCTTCGACCGCGGCCATGAGAGTGGCCCTCAGTCCACCCTGTTCCAATTGGTGAAGCCCTGCCATCGTGGTCCCTCCGGGAGAAGCCACGCGGTCCTTAAGGCGGGCCGGGTGCTCGCCCGTCTCGAGCAGCATCCGGGCCGCACCCAGCACCGTCTGGGCCGCAAGCAGCTCGGCCACCGCACGGGGAAGGCCCATCTTCACGCCACCGTCCGCCATCGCCTCAATCACCATATACACATAGGCAGGGCCACTGCCACTCAATCCGGTGACCACATCCATCAAACGCTCCTCGACCACCAAGACCCGCCCGACGGCCTCGAACAGGGTCCGCGCGAACTGAACATCCTCCTCCGTCACGCCAGGGCCGAGAGCCAGGGCAGACATCCCCTCGCGAACCAGCGCCGGCGCATTCGGCATCACCCGAATCATGCGGGTTGCGCTCGGCACCAACCGGGCAAGTAGCCCAATCGAGGCTCCCGCTGCGATCGAGATGACGAGCCTGCCCGCCAGCACCGGAGCCATCTCTCGCAAGACCGTCTCCAGCGACTGAGGCTTGACCGCTAGCAGGGAAACATCCGCCCAGGATGCGGCCTCCCTGTTATCCGAACCAACCCGAATGCCGAACCGCCGCTTGACCAGATCTCGACGTTCCGCACTCGTGTCGGTGGCAAACAATGAGCTGGGGTCGATCACCTGCGAGGCCTGCAACCCGGCCAGCAAGGCTTCGGCCATCTGACCAGCCCCGATGATGGCGATTTTCTTCAACTGCCTCATAGCGCACGAGGTCCAAAGATGGCACTTCCGACTCGCACGAACGTCGCCCCTTCCTCGACAGCAACCTCATAATCATTCGACATGCCCATAGACAGTTCGTCCATGCGGATTCGTCTGAGGTTCGCGTGCGACAGCGATCGAGCCAACTCGCTCAGACGACGGAAATAGGGCCTGGCCGACTCCGCTTCGAGCGTGGGCGGAGGCACGGCCATCAGGCCCTTGACGGAAAGGTGAGACATCGAGTCCAAGACCGGCAGCGCGTCCACCACAGCCGGAAGGCTGAATCCTGCCTTGGATGATTCTCCCCCGATATTCACCTCGAGAAGAATCTCCTGGCACGCACCCGCTTCTTCGGCACGGCGATTAACCTCGGCGGCAAGCTCAAGACTATCCACCGAATGGATCATCGCAAAAGCCCCGACCACCGACCTGACCTTTCGGCGCTGTAACCGGCCGATGAAGTGCCAACTGAGTCCGGCCTCTGGACCGAACGATGCGATCTTGGGAATCGCTTCCTGAAGCCGATTCTCCCCGAAAAGCCTCACTCCGGCGGCGATTGCGTGACGGATACCCGACACGGAGACGGACTTGGTGACGGCGATCAAGCGTATCGTGTCCGACCGACGCCCGACACGGTCCGCCGCCCGACGAATACTATGGAGGACGGATTGGACGTTATGGGCGATGGCATCGGAATCACGTGCGTCCGTCAATCCGGGCCACCAATGATGAATGAAGCATGATGAATGCGGAACGCTGAGTTGCCTTGTTCATACTGCGCTCATCATACACCATCAGCGTTCATCATTCATCTTCATCGCTCCGAATGGCTGGTGTTTCGCGAGCGGCGAGCCAGCATAATTCCGCTGACCATCGTCTCCCCGACCACCCCGTCGCGCCGATAGGAATAAAAGAGGTCAGGGTGGCAGGCGGTGCAGACCCTGACGGTTCGGATGTGTTCGCGCTCCACGCCGACGGCCTGGGCCTGGCGTCGCACCAGCTCTCGGAGATCTAACATGGCTCTGTTGCGCCCGGTCTCTCGTATCACCAACCGCCAGTCAGCAAAGCCGGCCCGAAGCCGCTCCAAGACCGGCTCATCCACCTCGTAACAACAGGGGCCGACTGATGGCCCAATCCCGATCTGTAACGACGCCGGTTCCGATCCGAACCGGTGGCGCATCAGAGACAGGGCCTTTGGGACGATCCCGGCCACGGTCCCCCGCCAACCCGCATGAACGGCCGCCACGACCTTGCGCAGCGGATCGTGGACCAACACCGGCACACAGTCGGCGGTTCTGATCGTCAGGAGCACGCCGGACTGATTGGTCATCAGGGCATCCCACCCGCCAGCAAAGGTTTCTCCTGCTTCGAGAGGACGGTCCAAGACCAACGCATCCGTGCCGTGCACCTGCCTGACCGACACGACGACCGGGGGTCTCTTCACACGCTGGACTGGTCCGTTTTTTGAGCGACGGTCGCCGCCGGCAGCACCCTGGCCAATCGGCACTCCGGGCGTGACAGATCCACCGCGTGAGTCCACACCTGTGGCTTGGTGACGGGTTCCGAAAAAGTGTTGAACACCGTCTCGCGCCCCGGCAAAGGCCGGCACCGTAATCAAGGTTCCAGCCATCACGGTCTTCCCACGGAGGCCGGTCGGTCACGGCTCTCAGTCCGACTGTTTTCGAAGAAATGTCGGGACATCCCACTCATCGTCCGTCGCCAACACCAATCGCTCCTGCCCCTCTCGTTGCTCGGTGAACCGACGCAAAAAGGTCGGACGATCCAGATTCTTTTGCGCCGCCTGGCCCGCCGCCACAGGCACCGCGGCCAGCACCTGTTGAGCAGGGCGCCCTCCCTTCGCCGTCGGCCGCTCGAGCAGGGTCGGTTTGGCCGGCTGTTCTTCGCGATCGAACCCGGTCGCGATCACGGTGACCACCAGTTCATCCCCCATATCGGGGTTGATCACCTGCCCAACGATAATGTTGGCCTGCGGGTCCGCCGCTTCTTTGATGATCGAAGCCGCTTCATCTACTTCGTGAAGCGACAGGCTCGGCCCACCAGTAATGTTGAGCAACACGCCGCGGGCTCCCTCCACACTCCCGTCTTCCAGCAGTGGGCTCGACACGGCTTTCTGCGCCGCCTCCATTGCGCGGTTCGTGCCACGCGAGATCCCCATGCCCATCACGGCTCGGCCTGTATGGGTCATCACGGTCCGGACGTCCGCGAAATCCACGTTGATGTGTCCTGTCGTCGTGATCACATCGGCGATCCCCTGGATCGCTTGCCGCAAGACATCGTCGGCCACCTTGAACGCCTCCAGCAACGGCGTGGCCTTATCGACGATGCCCAGGAGTCGCTGATTGGGAATGATCAGGAGCGTATCCACGTGTCTTCTCAGCTCTCGGATTCCTTCCTCGGCGTGGCTCATCCGGCGGTGTCCCTCATACTGGAACGGCTTGGTCACTACCCCGACGGTCAGGGCGCCCAGTTCCCGCGCAATGTTGGCCACGATCGGGGTGGCGCCCGTGCCGGTCCCGCCTCCCATGCCTGCGGTCACGAAGACCATATCGGCGCCTTCTAGACATTCTCGGATGGGATCCTTGCTTTCCAGCGCCGCCTCCTTGCCCACCTCCGGTCTTGCCCCTGCGCCGAGGCCGCGGGTCCGTTCCGGTCCCAGTTGGACTTTGAAGGCTGCAAGGGATCGTTGCAGGGCCTGCAGGTCCGTGTTCGCCGCGATGAATTCTATGCGGCTGAGCCCTGCGCCGATCATCGTGTTCACTGCGTTGCAACCGGCGCCGCCCACACCGATGACTCTGATGCGAACCGGCATGATCACATCCTCCTCAAATGAGAACATCGCGTTTCCTCCCTTCGTTAAAAGCTGATAGCGAGTGGCCAACAGCGACGAGCTGCGTGCTGCTCGCTTTATTCAAAAGAATTCGAACATCCAGGACCGCATTCGAGCGAACACCCTGCCGAGGGGCCTTCCATGTCGGAGTCCGGCAGTCTCCAGTTCATCGGCATGATGACGGGCATGCAAAATCAGCCCGACGCCCGTCGCGTACATGGGACTGCTGACGATATCCCGCAGCCCTCCTACGCCGTTGGGCACACCCCGTCGGACCGGAAGATCCAGTACCCGTTCAGCCGCCTCCGGCATCCTGTCGAGCATCGAGGTGCCGCCAGTAATCACCACGCCAGCCGCCAGCATCGCTTCGTACCCGGTACGCACGATTTCCCGCCGCACCAGGTCAAACATCTCTTCGACGCGCGGCTCGATGATCTCCGCCAGGTCCTTGCGGGAGACGGTGCGGGCAGGACGTTCTCCCACGCTCGGCACTTCCACCTTCTCGTTCTCCTTCACCATCTCCGCCAGGGCCACCCCATGCCGGATCTTGATCTTTTCAGCCTCAGCCTGAGGAGTCCGCAGCCCGATCGCGAGGTCGGTGCTCAAGTGCTGGCCGCCGATCGGCAGCACGGCCGTGTGGCGGATGCTACCTTCAACAAAAATCGCCAGGTCCGTGGTGCCTCCACCCAGATCGACCATCGCCACCCCCAGTTCCCGTTCCTCGGGGCTCAGCACCGCCTCGCTGGAGGCCAGCGGCTGGAGCACCATGTCCACCACATCCAGGCCAGCTCGGTTGACGCTCTTGATAATGTTCTGGGCTGAGGTCACCGCTCCCGTGATGATGTGCACATCCACCTCCAGGCGAGTGCCGGACATCCCCAGCGGGTCCCGGATGCCATCCTGATCGTCCACCATGAATTCGCGTGGGAGGACATGCAGGATCCGCCTATCCTGCGGGGTGACCGCCATCATCCGCGCCGCCTCGATCGCGCGTTGCACGTCATCACAGGTCACTTCCTCCTTCTTGAGCGCGACGACCCCGGTCGAGTTCTCGCCCGAGATGTGACTGCCGGCGATGCCGGTATAGACCGACTCAATTTGGACCGCAGCCATGAGCTCTGCCTCGTCCACCGCTCTCTTGATGGATTCGACGGTGCTCTCGATATTGACCACGACGCCCTTACGGAGGCCACGGGACGGACTGGACCCGACCCCGATGATGTTCACCATGCCCTCCTCGGTCACCTCAGCCACGATGGCACAAATCTTGGTCGTCCCGATGTCCAGCCCCACGACGATATGGTCTCGTTTGGCCACCTAGGTTTACCCCCTTTCCCTGACGATCACCTTGCCCGGATACCGCAAATCAATCTCGCTCCGGAATTGACCGCCTCCGTTATCGACCCGAGCCCGCAGGGTCGGCTGAAGTCTCCGGTAGCGGTCCCATTTCTCTTCAAAGGATGAGGGGCCGAACTGGAAGCGGAGTCCTTGCACAGACGCGACGAGGTTCTCGGGATTTCCCGCATCCACCTGTGGCCGACCCTCGACGGCCTGGCCCACGAGGCCAGCCAGTTCAATGCCAGCCCGGGCGACCTGTCGGGACTGCGCCTGTCCCTGGATGAGACGCCTCGGATCGACCCCCACGAGTACAGGCAGGACGGGATCGTCCTCCTCTCCCAGCACCGAGAGCACGCGCCCTTCCTCATCCAACAACAGATTCAACGACGGCGTCCTCAAGACGGCGGCTGGTCGACGTTCGGTGTTGGTGACCGCTAACG
>JAHWYE010000396.1 GCA_020028195.1 Nitrospirota bacterium | reverse complement strand
GCCATCGTCCGGCCGTGAAAAGAGTTCAGCATGGTAATGATCTCGTACCGGTCCGGGCCGTGCTTCTGATGGGCGTACCGTCGAGCCAGCTTGATGGCCGCTTCGTTGGCCTCGGCCCCGCTGTTGCAAAAAAAGACTTTCTTGGCGAACGAATGGTCCACCAAAGCCTTGGCTAGCTTCACCTGCGGCTCGGTGTAATAGAGATTCGACGCGTGCAGGAGGTGCTGCGCCTGCTTTTGGATGGCCGCGACCAGGTCCGGATGAGCATGCCCCAGCGTATTGACGGCGATCCCAGCCACAAAATCCAGGTATTCGCGGCCTTCCAGATCGTACACACGGCTGCCGCGACCGCGCACGATGGAAATCGGCGAGGGAGCATAAGTAGGCATCAGCACCCGTTCTGCCTCCCGTCTCAGGTCCTCAGTCGGCATGGCACACGTATCCCCGCGTTAATTGAAGAAAGTTAGCACATCGATCGTTGGGAAAGCAACATGAAACACCTCGGCGAGATTCTCTATCCTGTTCTCACCATTGAGAAAACCAGCCGCGCCTCCACTTGAGCCACCGGTTCAGGAATGTTATAAGCTCAGGCGATGAAATCCTGCGCACGGTGCGAACAGGAGAACCCCGATGACGCACTCTTCTGCCACCAGTGTGGGACGGCCATAGCTGCTGATGCGTCACAGTCTCCGGTTGCTGAGGCCCAGTTGTGGCGAGCCTTCATCGGGCCCAGCAAGGCCATCCTCTTTTCCCTCAACAGCGGCTGGTCCTGGCAGAGCGCGGAGACCCATTACCTGGAAACATTTCGGAAGTTCTCGCTTGGCCCCACGCCCCGGTTTGCCCTGACCTGGCACTGGTCGGCGTTCCTGTTCGATCCGTTCCTCTGGTTCCTGTACCGCAAGATGTACCTATACGCGCTCGTGTATGCGATCGGGCCGGTGTTGTCAGCCTATTTCACCGGTGACGTTACGGTTGGGATTGTCTGGCGCGTCATGGCGGGGGGCAGCGCTAATTACATTTACTATTGGCACGCCAAGGACCACCTGGCCGCAATCCGCACAAAGGAGGGTCTGGATTACTCAGCCCGTGACCGACTCCTCCGCGATCTGGGCGGGGTCCAGCCCTACGTCCTGTGGCTGGGCGTTGCGCTGCATGTCCTCCTGCTGCTCCTCGTGATCGGGGCGATTCGTGGGGGTCCGTCAGAAGGGGGACGATGATGGCTGGATGCCGTCACCGTCCCGGCTGGAGCGAGTGGGACATCTGCCAGGCGAACCAGGATCGGAACCACTCAATATCATGCTGGTAGGCGGCACCGGACGGTTCCGCGGCGCCCTTCAGCTCGAGCTGAGTGTATGTGCGAGGCCAGTTCTTTTGCCACCAGGATTTCAACTCATCGGCGACATAGGGCAGCCCGTTGGACTGACTGATGTCGGCCGCGACAATCACCTCGGCAATGAGCGGCCAATACCGGTCTTTCCCCAATCCCAGCGCCCTGAAATGCTCCCGAAGCAAAAAGACGACCCATAATTCGGCGCTGTGTTTCTTGTTGTGCTTGAACGGCTGAGTCTGCCGCAAGGGAATTGGATCGAAGTTCTTGATCACCGACGTGTAGTCAGGCCCCCCGTAACTCCCGGCCACCTCGGCAATCCCTTCCAGCATACGTGCCAGCTCCACCTCGACGACCGGTCTCGCTTGGGGCGATTCCACGGCCGAGCTTGGGCTCAAGGGATCGGAGGCGGTCAAGAGCTCGATCAGCGGCTTGAGTTCGCGCAGGCGGGCCACCGCGCTCTTCAAGATCTGCTCGGATTCGAGCCAATAGTCCTGGTCGTTCTTGGACAAGCGTTCCCGACCAGGCGGCGGCAACACCGGCTGGATCCAATAGCGAAGCAACACGAAGAGGATATAATTCACGTCCCCTCCCACTCGTTGGACGCGGTCCCATACATGGCCATGGCCCAGCGCCTGCTTGAAGAACAGTTGGATGCGCTCGACGACGCCTACGCGTCGAGCCATGCTGGTCCACCACCGTTCCAGATCCTGCCAGGGCTGTTCCTGCGGCGGTCCATGCTGGTCCACCACCGTTCCAGATCCTGCCAGGGCTGTTCCTGCGGCGGTCGATGCGATGACATGCCGGAGCTCCAGCGACAGGCGGAAGGAGAAGCCAGCGGCATGGTACTGCCTGTGGGGGGTGATTGCAAGAAGCGGGTGTGAAAGTAGGGACGGCCTCGATAATCCCTGTGCTCGCAGAGCGCGCACGCTCGGAAGGTGCCCGCTCGATGCGCGCAGTTAGGATCATCCAGGCCCTCCCTCCTAAGAGAATGGGGTGACTTAGTGGATGCGTGCAGTGAGGGGCAACCCAGTCGTCCCTGCGAATCTTAGAGTGAAGAGGAAAAGAACGGTGACGTCAGACTTGCGCGAGAAAGTCTGCTTGCGTATCCTGTTGCTCGCGAGAGAGGGAGGTGGGGGAGATGGCCAAGCTGGTGTTGCTGCGACACGGTGAGTCGCAATGGAACCTAG
>JAHWYE010000395.1 GCA_020028195.1 Nitrospirota bacterium | reverse complement strand
TAACCCGAGGGCCTGGCTCATCAGGCCCAGGTTCTGCAGGATTCCGCCTTGCTCGATGGCCGCGAATTCGTAGAGCCACGTTTCGAAGAAACCGACCGTCGCCACGAGGCCGTGTTTGGGATCGTCCTGGAGATGACCGCCCCGAGAGCCCGCGAACTTGGCGATGCCAGCCGGTTCGAAGCGGTTGCGCTCGTCCACCACGAAGTAGCCGAACTCCTCGCCGAATGCCGCCAGCATCACATTGATGTAGTCGGCGGTGAACTCGTTGACGCACAAGAAGTAGGTCGTGCCCGGCAGGTTGGCTGACCACTTGTTGAATGGCGGCACGAAGGGTTTTTGGCGCGGTACGTCCAGGCGCCTGTCGGCGATGCGGACCCGGCTCTTCTCGTACAGTCCTACGAACTTGTACTCCTCTGCATCTTTGATCAAGCTCGCGATTTCGGTTTGTCGATAATCCTGGGGGCGTTTGAGCATCCACACACCATCATCATTGATGATTGAGCATCCACACACCATCATCATTGATGACAAAGACGGTCACATAGTGCAAGGCATGGCCGCTGGCCACGGTGCGGCCGATGAAGCCGATCATAATGTTGCCACCCCCCGCCTCCGGCACCTCGCCGCTCTCGTAGGGAAGCTCGGCCAGGGCGTAGCCGGTGATGCCGCAGGCGGCAAAGGCCAACGCCGCTTCTTCTTCGAGACTCAGCGGCTCTGGAGAGTAGGCGCTGGCATAGGCGAGGGGTCCCCCGTTCAGGCGCATCCCCTTGCCAAATCGGCGCGAGCGGCGCTCAATCAGTGTCTGCACCAGCGGGTAGCGGGCGAGCTGTTCCATCAGCCCGCGAGATGGATTTGCTTCGCGAGTCTGCATCTCGGTGACCCCCATTCCTTTGAGCGAACCGGTGATTGACTGCGGACGAGATCGCCCTGCCTAGACCTGGTTCCAGATGTCGTCCTCAATCCCCTCCTCTCGCAGGCGGGCTATGGCCGCAAAGGGTTCTCCTCTCTCGGTCAGGATGACCTTCTCGCCCTTCTGGACCGCACTTAAGATCTGGTCCGTCTTGTTCTTGAGCTCTCGTACCCCCACGAACTTCATAATGAAACCCTCTTTGTGCCCCCTGTTGTAGTCACATTCTTTACATCTGTCAATCTGTGCCCCTGCGCAGCTTTCCTCGAATCTCAAACGGCCCAAGTCTGCTTGTCGCTAGAGTCTCGCCGAGAATGACAGATCGTACGCCCGCTCCCCGACTTTCTCCGACCGGCTTGCGCAGATCGATGGGGTGAGGTAGAGTCACGGGCCATGCATGCCTTCGTAGTCATCTGGTTTCAATGGGTCCGCGACTGGGGCTATCCGGGGATCATCCTCTTGATGGCGATGGAGAGCTCCATTTTTCCGGTCCCCAGTGAGCTGGTGATCCCTCCGGCCGCCTACTGGGCCGAGCAGGGACGGTACAGCCTGTGGGGGGTGGTGCTGGCCGGGACGGTGGGGAGCTACCTTGGTGCCGCGGCGACCTATTGGGTCGCACGCTGGGTGGGACGGCCGCTCGTGATCCGGTACGGCAGGTACTTTTTCGTTCCTGAGGCGAAGTTGCTCCGCGCCGAACGCTGGCTGGCCCGGTACGAGGCCGGCAGCGTGTTCTTTGCCCGGTTGCTCCCTGTGGTTCGGCATCTCATCGGCATACCGGCCGGACTGGTCCGGATGAACTTCACGATCTATAGCGTCATGACCATTATCGGGTCGGCCATCTGGTGCGGCATCCTGGCCTGGTTCGGCGCCCAGGTCATCGGGGACCAGCCGCAGCTCCTTGATAATCCCTCCGAGATGGTCAATGTCTTGGTCTCGCGGTTCCATTGGATCGCCGGGCTAGCGCTTGCCCTGGCAATCCTCTACATCCTCGTCATGCGCCTCACGGCAAAACCCCAGGCTGCGTCCGAACCAGGTCAGTAACCCCCGCATGTTTGGGCTCCTTTCCCTAGCCTAGTGAGCCGTCCAGCCCAGATCCATGGCGAGGTGCGTTCCCGTGATGCCGCTGGCTTGGTCAGTGCACAAGAACACGACGACTTCGGCTACCTCCTGGGCGTGTCCCTACCGAATAATCAGGCCGGCGTAGCCGACGACGGAGACATAGTCCTTGGTGACATCGCCGGAGGTGGCGTAGCGGACCAGCTCGCCCCTGGACGCCCCGAGTGCCTTCGCGGCGACCAGCATGGCGGTGGTCGGGTGAAAACCGCACATGCTGATCCGCTCCCGCAGCACGGTGGCGTGGAGCCGCTCCGGGTCCAGATCCAGCATCGCGTCGATAACCATCCGATCCTTTCGCTCAGCCAGCTCCCGGGAGATGTAGTGGCTCATATCGGTGCTGGCAATGAGAAGCACCCGTTTTCCCGAAGCCTGGATGGCCTCGGCGACGGCCTGTCCGACATCGCGGCACGCCCCGTACTCGTGACTCATCAAAGAGATAGGCACGAACGGCAGGTCGGGGAACAGGACCTGGAGGAACGGCAGCTGGACCTCGATCGCGTGCTCTTTCCGATGGGCCCGATCGTCCTCCTCGAGCACCCGGGATCGATCCAGGATGGCCCGGGCCAGCTCGGTATCGATAGAC
>JAHWYE010000394.1 GCA_020028195.1 Nitrospirota bacterium | reverse complement strand
CGCTTCATCGTCATCCCCTCGACGAAGGGTTAAGCCCTCCATGACGGGTGCCAAAGCCCATGGCACGACGCACACCCGAGTTCTACGAGGAGATCAGCGACGAGGCCCTCTCTGCCTATCTCCGCCGGATCGTCAACATCCCGCTCCTGACCAAGGCCGAAGAACTCCGCCTCGCCAAGCAGATCCAGAAGCGGGATGAGAAGGCCCTCAAGAAGCTCGTCGAGGCCAACCTGCGATTCGTGGTGAAGGTGGCGCTGCAGTACCAGGGGTATGGCCTCTCCCTCCTGGATCTGATCAACGAGGGAAACCTGGGAGTGCTGGAGGCCGCCCGCCGCTTCTCCCCCGAGTACAACGTCAAATTCATTACGTACGCCGTGTGGTGGATCCGCCAGGCGATCATGCAGGCCCTGGGCCGGGCCAGCGGGGCCTTGCGCTTTCCGGCGCGCAAGATCCGCCTGGCCAGTAAGCTGCGGAGCCTACGGGCAGAGAAGCTGCAGCAGGAGGGCGTGGAGCCGACAGAGGAGGAGCTGGCCAAGGAACTGCACCTGACGCGGGCGGAGGTGGACGAATTGCTGCAGACCAACAGGCCGCAGGCCTCGCTCGAGGAGATTCAGAGTCGGGAGGAGGGGCGGGGGCTCATTTCTGGTAGAGAGCGCGTCCCGCCCGCCGATGATGAGCTGGTGCGCAAGGCCTTTGGGGAGGAGGTGGAGCGGCTGCTGAAGGGGCTGAGTGCTCGGGAACGGATGATCATCGAGCTGCGGTACGGTCTCCGGGGGGGAGAGCCCATGACGCTCGAGGAGGTGGGAAAGCGATTCAGGCTCTCGCGGGAGCGGATCCGGCAGGTGGAGGAGCGGGCGAAGAAAAAGCTCCTCGCATTGGCGAAGATCCGGCATCTGCAGGACTTTCTGAACTGAGGACAACGACGTGTCGGACTGGGCGGTCATTCTCCTCGTCGTGGGTATCGCTCTTCTCCTCGTCCTGGCGGTCAGCCTCGTGTTGATGGCCCGGATTCTCACGGGTCTCCGAGAAGCGCGCACGGAGCAAGATCCCTCGATCCTCCTGCTCCAGCAAGACATCGCCCAATTCAGCACCGCGGTGAGCCAAGGGCTTCACCAGATGGGCGCCCAGGTGAATCAGCGGCTCCAGGAAAGCGCCGTGTTGATCCAGCAGGCTCATCAATCCATTGGAGAGCGGCTGGATCGTGCCGCCGCCGTCGTCGGCGAGGTCCGGGGGAGTCTCGGCAAACTGGACGAGTCGACGCGGCGCATGCTGGAGGTGGGCCAGGACATCGCGAGTCTTCAGCAGATCCTCAGACCCCCCCAAGTTCGAGGCGGCTTCGGCGAAACCCTCCTGGAGCAACTCTTGAGTCAGATCCTCCCGAGCGACGCCTTCCAGCTCCAGTACACCTTCCGGAGCGGGGAGCGGGTCGATGCCATCATCCGATTGGGGAGTCGCCTGATCCCGGTCGACGCCAAGTTTCCCCTGGAGAACTTCCGGAAGATGCTGGAGGCAAATGGGGGGGGAGACGAGGAGCGGCGGCGGGCGGCCCGGAAGGCCTTTCTCAAGGATGTGCAGCAGCGGGTGAATGAAATCGCCAACAAGTACATCCTGCCCGACGAAGGCACGTTCGACTTTGCCCTCATGTACATCCCGGCGGAAAACGTCTACTACGAGGTGATGGTGAAGGACGAAGCGGAGGACTCCGTCCGGGCGTACACCTATGAGCGGCGAGTGATCCCCGTCTCCCCCAACAGCTTCTATGCCTACCTCCAGACCATCCTCCTCGGGCTGAAGGGACTGCGCATCGAGCAGAACGCCCGGGAGATCATGGAGCTCCTCGGACGGCTCCAGGTCGATCTCAAGAAGTTCCGGGACCGCTTCGAACTGGCCGGCAGACACAGACACCTCACGGATGCCAAGAATCGGTTCGACGAGGCGGCGGGCGCGTTGGCCCGCTTTGAGGCCAAGCTGGATACGGTCGAGGGACGGGGCGAGCAGCCCACCCTCCCCGGCACGCTGTAGTGCCGCACCAGACTGTTCTTACGCACGGTCCCCCAGACCCTGATCGGCCTGTGTTACAATTCGTGTGAGTTCGGGGTTATGGCGATGGCGAGGCCAGAGTATCTCGAGTCCCAGAAGATGGACGGCGTGACCCTTGATGGCATCATCGAACATTGGTAGACCTTCGTGTCGCTCGATAATGTGTCAGACGCCAGAAATGCCATTGCTGGAGAGGAGGCTGGAAACACCTTCCCATGGATGATCTCTTTAGTTGGATGACAGGCGGAAAGCTGCTGGCCGTGATCGCACTCGTGCTGGCTAATGGTTTCTTCGTTGCGGCCGAGTTCTCATTGGTGGCCCTGCGCCGCAGCCGGGTGGAGCAGCTTATCGCCGAGGGGCACCGCCTCGCGAGAATTCTGGAGCGCGCGGTGAAGAACCTGGATGCCTACCTGGCGGCAACCCAACTTGGCATCACCATGTCCTCCATCGGCCTGGGCTGGATCGGCGAGCCCTTCCTGGCTGCGCTTATCGAGCCGGCCTTCGACTTCCTCCCGAAAGACTGGGCGGTGATCGGCGCCCACACCCTCGCGGTGACTATCGCCTTCACCATCATTACCACCCTTCACATTGTGTTGGGTGAACTGGCGCCCAAGAGTCTGGCGCTGCAGCGGACAGAGTGGACGGCCCTGGCTGTGGTCTCGCCGCTCGAATGGTACCTCAGACTCTTCCGCCCCGCTATCTATGCTCTCAACAACCTGGGCAACCTGCTTCTGCGCCTCTTGGGTCTTCAACCGGCCGGAGGCGAAGCGTTCATACACTCTCCCGAAGAGCTGAAGTTCGTGGTGGCGGCCAGCCGCCAGGCCGGACTCCTAAGCGAGGTAGAGGAAGATATGGTGGAGGAGGTCCTTGGTTTGCGCGACCGGCGGGTTGGGGCGTTGATGACACCACGAACGGAGATCATCTGGATCGACCTTGACGACCCGCCCGACGAGAACCGACGAAAGATGACCGAAAGCGGTCGCTCTCGTTTCCCGGTGTGCCAGGGCGGCCTGGACAACGTCCTTGGTGTGGTCCTCGCCAAAGACTTATTGGCTCGCAGCTTGACCGGTGAACCGTTGGACCTCAAGTCATCGGTGCGAGACCCATTATTTGTTCCTGAAAGCGTGCGCGCCTTGAAGGTCCTCGAATTGTTTAAGCAGTCCGGGACCGACATCGCAATGGTGACCGACGAATACGGTGGCATCCAGGGACTGATCACCCTGAAGGACGTGCTCGAGGCGATCGTGGGCGAGATTCCCTCGGTCGATGAGCCACCCGATCCTCAGGTCGTGCGACGGGCCGATGGTTCGTGGCTGTTGGACGGGATGTTGCCTGTCGACGAGTTCAAAGAGGTCCTCGCCATCGCGGGATCGCCACGAGAAGAAGAGGGCACCTATCATACGTTGGGCGGTTTCGTGATGGCCCATCTGGGGCGTATACCATCAACCGGCGATCGCTTTGAGTGGGGTGGACTGCAATTCGAGATCGTCGATATGGACGGACACCGGGTCGATAAGGTGCTGGTGACGCCTGCTCCGACCACTCCCCCTGATCCGACGAATGGTGCCTAACCTTGCGTCTACTATCACGGGAATGCGATGAAGTCGAGCGGCCGTATCGCCATCCATCTCGGCAGAGAGGAGTGACCCCTGTGAGCTTCAGCGGTTCGTTGACTTGTCTTGGGGCCTCTGGTAGCATCCCGGGCAGTTCGCGGCTGAGGTGCGCATCGTGAACTTGCTCGACCTCCTGCAGAGATCGACGGAAAAGTTTGCCACGAGAACGGCGCTCATCAGCGGCGACCGGTCGCTCACCTACGGAGAGCTCTGGGAGGTCGTGAGGCGCCTGGGAGCCGGCTTTCGTCGGCTCGGGGTCGAGCCGGGGGAGCGGGTTGGCCTCATGCTGCCGAACGTCCCCGAGTTCGTCCAGGTCTATTTCGGCATCCTGGCGGCCCGGGGAACCGTGGTGCCGCTGAATGTGCT
>JAHWYE010000147.1 GCA_020028195.1 Nitrospirota bacterium | reverse complement strand
CTGGGGCGGCCCATTTCGAATCCCTGCTCGATCCTCCATCGGAGCGCCGCATTCGACCGCCCATCTCGCACCCCAAGGTACCCCGCCAGGGCCGTCGCCGCGGCGCCCGTGGCAGGGTCCTCTTCAATTCCCAAGGCGGGGGCGAACATGCGAGCCCGGAGACTGGAGCCGCTCAACTCTGCGTCATAGGCGAAGACGTACAGATGTGGAGCCCAATACGAGGAGAAGGATCGTTCCCACTGCTCCCGATTGACTCGGACCCGTCGCATGGCTTCCTTGTCGCGCACCGGGACGAACAGAAACGGCACCCCGCAGGAAACCGCTTGGGGTCCGACCTCCGCCCGGAGCAGGTCAGAGGGGTAAAGAGACAGAGTCGCCGCGATCTTCTCCAGGGAAGGAGGTGGCGGGCCAAACTCCGGAAGTCTCGGCGCCGCCAGTTGAGCGAAGACCGGCCGCCCATCCTGGACGCGAATCCTCACCGGGACCGGGCCCACGCCTTCCTCAAACACAATGTTGGTCACGTCCCGTTCGAGGGCGATCTCCCCGATCGATGCCAAGACGTGCGCAGTTCCGATGGTCGGGTGGCCGGCAAATGGGAGTTCGGCACTCGGTGTAAAGATACGCAGCCGCCGCGTGTGTCGAGGCCGTTCCGCAGGAAACACGAATACCGTTTCCGACAGGTTGAAGCAGTATAGAAACGATACCGCATGGGTTCTAGGCGAGGGGCTTTCGGTTGTGGTTATTTCGGCCGTGCTTTAGGAGCTGAAGTCTCTCCCACCCATCATGCTACGTCTGGCACGGATAAGCCGCTGCGCTTCAACACACCAGTATTTTTTGACGTGGTACCAGATGTCGGCTGCATGCACGATGTTCCGCGTATCGACGTCCACGTTGGTAGGAAACTCAGGCATTTCACTTGTCGGAACGTATCGGCTAATCCACTCCCGAGTCACCTCATTGGCTGCGAGGTGCTTTGTCAAAGGAACTGTGATGTGGGTATACTTACCGGGAAGGGTAACATTGCGCACCCTCGCGGACCCCAGCGGGCGGTATCGTGCTGCCGCTCCGAAGTTGCCCGCGATCAGGTCCCATGCGAGAGAGAATCCAGTAAATTCTTCAACGGTATCCGGGATCTCCCGCAGTCTGGGCAACATATCCCACTGACCCAGCACTATCCTCATAACCTTCCCCGTTGTGATCGCTGCCGCATATCTGACCTGAAGCCCGATCACCGCCCGCTTCTGACCTGTGATGGGATCGACAATCGTACCCCGCTCCTCTGCCTCATTCGTCAAAGGGTTCCACACCGGTATGTTGTCATGGAAGGCGCCCGCCAACTCATGAAGGACCTTTATCGCGAGCATTCCACCTTGGCTGTGGCCGATCAGGATTGGCATCATGCCCTCTTTTTCGTAATACCATGCCAACGTTCCGGCGAGTCGTTTGCTGTCCGTAAAGCCGTTGTACGAGTAGCCTCCCCCGTTCGGTTTCCGTATTTTCTCTTCCGGATATCCCATGTCTATCAAGAACTCCGAAAAAGACTCCATCGTGACAATAGGCAAGCTCCCGTCCAGAATAACTATTCTAGGTGCAGGCCCTCGGGACAGCACGTCCCTGATCTCCCTCACTGAAATACGTTCAGGGACGAGAGCCAAAACTTCGTCCTCGGTTGCCGGATCGAGTGAAATGCTTCGCAGAACCGCTCCCTTCTCTATTTGTGTCTCGTAGTTCGCTCCACGATAGGAATACTCAGAGCGCGCACACCCGCCTCCTGCCATCGCAGTCAGTAGAATCACATGCACATACAATCGAATCCTTCTCATGTGTGAGCGCATTGTATCGGCTGCACGCCCCCGGCTACACATACTCATAAGGGTGCCGATACAGACGAGGAGGGGCCTGTGAGGGACACGACGAGCCAACACCTAAACATACCCGCAGGAGGCTGTGTGGCCTCTGGCCACAATGAGGTCGAGTTTGTCGAAGAACAGATCAACCAACTTGCGTATCTCCGCCTCGGTAAAAGAGGACTCGCGATAGGTGATGCTCAGATTGAGCCTGTCACCATAGGTGGTGGGCGTGAATATCAGTGGCAGAGCGGGGCCCGTGGGTGAGATGCGGATGTAATCCAGGATGCGGTCGCCTGCACCCCTGAACCAAGCGGCATCTAACCTCACATTGCTCAGCCCTGCCGATAGCGGATACGCTTTCCGGGATCGATCGCGGGCGACCTTGACAGAAAACCACCTTCTGAGCACAGCGACGATCAAGAGGTTCCATTGCGGTCCGATGAAGCGCTTCTCCGCTTTCTCTCTGCGCATTTGTTGTGCGGTCCGGATCAGAAGTTGTGCAAAGTCTGCTCCATCCGGTTTGTCGACCACTATCACGATCTGACCAAGGTAGAGCCCAAAGCAGCTGGAAAGACTCTCACTGGCCTCGTCACGCACGTCCACAGCTGTCGCCAGTGCCAGGCCACGCCGGCGGCCATGCCTGCGGTAAGGGGAAGTGATCTCCGCAATCGCTCCGAACAAGGCAGCCAAAAAGGCATCGTTCACGGTCACCTGTCTTGACCGACATCCTGCGGCCAGACGACCGATAAATCCTTCTGGCGCTTGGAAAATAAAAGAGCGCGACCTCTCACTTTCGTTTCCCAGACCGCGGATGCGATGGACATAACGCAGTCGAAGGAAATCCTGCGCCAGGCGCACAAGCGTCTTCAGATAGCCTATCCGCCGGTAATGGTGTCTCATCACCCGTGAATAGGCTGGTGCAAGTACTTGCAGTGGCTCCTCCTCTTCGGGCAAGGTCGTGTGGCAGTACCGATTCAGCACCCGACGCATGAGGAGACGCATCGAAAAGTAGTCCGCGGCGAGGTGCTGATAGATGGCTACAAGAAAGTGCGATTCTGTCTTCGGATCATCGAGAACCAGCCATCGCACCGGGTGGTGGGGCTCGTCAGGAAATAGGGTGTTGAGTTCCTCGGTAATCACCCTGCAGAGAGTTTCCATGACCGGGCCTGCGCTCTGTATTTCACGAAGCTCGACCGATTCGACTGGTTCATAATGGTAGTGGACCTTCTCTCGATCGAGCACCAGTCTTCCCACCCCCGACAGCTGGCAGGCGGCCTGTACCGCCGCTTGGAGCAGGGCAACATCCGCCCTACCTCGCAAGTGGACCACTTGCCCGGCGTTATAAGGATGTACCTCTTCCCAGAACGCCATGGTTTGCTGGAATAGGTTCAGTTTGCACGATTTCGGCATCGCCAAGAGACATCCTGGTGAACGCGGGATGTGTCACGCCTTGCGCGAGATGAGTCGAGGGAAAAATCGACCTGTGCGGCGGCAGTATTCCGCGTACCGCTCGCCATGAGTCGAAAGGAGAAACCGCTCCTCGTGTCGGGCCTTCAGGATCATGAGCACCACGTGGATAATCGCAATCGTCATCATCAGAATGGTGGGCACAGTGACAACCGAGCACAACATCAGGAGGACGCTGAACGCATAGATTGGATGGCGTATTCTTGCATACAACCCGTCAGTGACAAGCTCGGTACCCTGATTCGGGACGACGCCCATGCGCCAATTCTTGCCCATTCGCATCCAGCACTCAATCGTCCCAAGGAGGCAGACAACCCCGACCAATGAAGCGCCCCACCGTAACATCACCAGACCGAAATGAGTATGAACCAGTTCTGGCAAGGCGAAAAGCCCGTGACGTTGCGTGGTGGCCAGGGAGGGCAGGATGAGCCAGAAGATGATGAGCGGTATCCAGACCAGCCACATCAGTCGTTCCAGGCGTTGTTCAGGCACGACACCCGGAAGCCTACGAGTCCTCTTGCGCACACGGACTACCATGACGGCTACGCCTATCCAGTATGCCCAGATCGTGGCAGCTAATATAAGAACCGGACCATCCTGCATCAATCGTTCCCGAATCGGACATGTTTCGCCAGGACCTGCCTGGCCGGTAACCACGCGACCCGACAACCGTCGTTTCACAGATTGGACGCAGAGCCGTGAGATACGACGAGGAGGGCCGGCAGCTCTAAGGACCCACGTTGGGCCCCGTGGACCCACTACCGACGCCCATGCTTCTCTTGGCGCGGATCAACCGTTGCGCTTCAAGACACCATTGCTTTTTGACGCTGTGCCAGACATCGGCTGCCCACAAGATATTAGCGCTCGACGTGTCAAACTCAACTGTCAATTCTGGTTCGTCAGAAGGCACATAGTTGTTTATCCAGTCCCTGATCGCTTTGTTGCTCGCTAGATGCGATGTAAAAGGCACGCTGACATGATTATACGTAAGAGGAAGCGTGACAGTGCGAACTGTGGCAGTGCCATTGGCTTCGTAGGTGTTTTCTGACTTCACCAGGCCGAGGAAAGTTCCTCCGATTGGATCCAGAATCGTATAAAACCCTGTAAAATACTCAACCGTATCCGGGATCTTTCGAAGCCTGCCTATCATGCTCCAATGAGTGGGAACGAGCGTTGCAAGACCTCCAGCTCCCACGGCTGTTGCGTATCCCACCTGCACGCCAATCACAGGACGTTCAACCCCTGCGAGGGGTTCGATGATGGAATATCTATCTTCTTCTTCATCAGTAAGAGGATTCCATACCCGTATTTTGTCCTCAAAGGTGCCTGCTAACTCATGGAGAACCTTAACTGTCTGTATCCCGCCACCGCTGTGGCCCACAAGCATTACTTTCATCCCCTCTTTCTCGTAATACCATGCGATTATTCCAGCAATCTTCGCGCTATTCGTATACGGGCTGTAAGAGTAGCTTCCATCCGCTGGGTTGCGAATCTTGCTCTCTGGATAGCCCATTTCAATGAGGAACGTAGAAAATGATTCCATTGCGAGATACACGGGATAGACGCCGCCACGAATGTTAATGATCCTTGGTGCGGGCCCACGAGCCAGGATTTCTCTCACACCTGCCTCGTCGATATTCTCAGGATCAAGAGCAAGGATCTTGTCCTCTATCTCAGCGGGAAGCTGGATAGACTTCAGCACTGTTCCCTGTTCAACTCTTGTGTCGTAGGTGGACTGCCGATACCGATAATTGTATGACGCGCAACCGCTTCCTAGAAGGATAAGGAGAGAAATAAGACTAATATGCCAACATATCCTCTTCATCGCGATGCCTCGGCGAGACCAATATGCTTTTGGAGACTCCTCATGCCTTCGTGCAGACAGGCCGCGGCCTCCCTCATCTCTTACGGTGGAAAGCCCAAGACTATCGTCCCTGACAGACTGAGGCTTCCTAGAGACTGATCCTGATGACGGTCGAAAAAGTAGATCTCGGTCTCTACGCTAAATTGGACGTGCCGAGTCGGTCAAGTCTTTTTCCTCAGCGAAGGCCACCCCTGACCCCCTAGCTGCGAGTGCCAGCACCGGCTCCTACAAGTTGTCGAACTATCTGAAAGCCGACAAACCCGGTGCCGCCCGTTACGCAAACGGTCTTCCCGTTCCAGAACATTCGGCTTGGTGTCATGCGAGAAACCCTGGACTCTGCGAGGACACGCTTACGTATGCGGCGGCTACATTAACACGGCAGTCGACGTAATTCTAGGACTCTGGTCACATCGTTCATGATCAGGACCTTGACACCCCCCTCCAGCTTGTGATAATCAACGGGGTTACCACAGTGTTGGCATGAGCCTCCGAACGAGCGGGGACAGCGATGTCGTGCCCTCTTGCTGGGAAGGTTGCTCTGGTGACCGGGGCGTCCCGGGGTATCGGCCGCGCGATTGCGCGGAAGCTAGCCTCGGCCGGATGCCACTTGGCGGCGACCTATTACAACAGCCATGACGAGGCGGAGTCTCTGTGTGCGGAGGTCCGGGCAATAGGGCGGCGCGCGTGC
>JAHWYE010000019.1 GCA_020028195.1 Nitrospirota bacterium | reverse complement strand
GGCATCATCGCCTCCGCCAGCTACACAGCGCGGCAATACGGCGTCACATCCGCCATGCCCTCGGCACAGGCGCTCAAGCTTTGCCCTCAGCTCGTCCTCGTTCCCCTGGATCGTCCGCTCTACGAACGCATGCACCGTCGTATGCGCGAGGTGACCGATCGCTTCTTCCCTGCCACCGCCTGGACCAGCATCGATGAATTCTACGCCGACATCACTGACCTCCAACTTGTTCACCAAGACCCGGCGGCACTGGGCCGTGTGGTCAAGAACGCAATCTACGAGGCCACCGGACTTCGTTGTACTGTGGCCATCGCCACTGGCAAGACAATCGCCAAGGTCGCGGCCGACGCTCACAAGCCTGACGGGTTGGCTATCATCGAGCCGGGGACGGAGGCAGCCTTTTTGGCCCCGCGGCCAGTCCGGTCACTGCCAGGGATCGGCCCAAAGACTGCGGCAGAACTCGAGCGTCTGGGCATTCACCGCATCGGCGATCTGTTGGAGCCTCGATGTGAACCGATGCTTCGCCGACGCTGGGGCAAGCACCTTCCTGCGCTGCAGGCGCTCGCGCGCGGCGAGGACCATGATCCGGTGTTGCCGGACCGAGATCAAAAAAGCTTGGGACATGAGACGACCTTCGATCAGGACACGGACGATCTGACGTTCCTGGAACAGACGGTCCACGGCTTTCTCAATACCCTGGCCCACGAATTAAGAGAGCAGGGCTTATCGGCCGGCGCCTTCACCGTGAAGCTTAAGGACGCGAAGTTCAAGATCACGACACGGCAACGTCATTTTGCCGAGCCGCTTAACTACGACCCTCTCATGTGGCGCGACATCCGCAACGCCCTCCGGAGCCTGATCGTCTCACGAACGCGCTACCGGCTGATCGGCCTCTCGCTCTCCGACCTGATGCCAGCGACCGAAGGCCTGTTCGACCAGCGCACCACAAAGGCCATGGCCGCCATGGATGCGATCATCGAGAAGCACGGTCCCCGCGTCATGCGCCTTGGCGGGATCCCGGAAGATTAGCTCCCATCCTGCGCTCTGCTCGGTCAAAAAGTTGCGCTTAAGTCCTTAAAAAGACTCACTAATGATCGGAGACCTCTGCCTCTTCACATATCCATTGAAAAAACAACGGGTTTGACTCCTAGTGCTAGCAAATGTGACGGCCCGACTTTTGCACATCTCGTTGGGCCGTCATGATCACAGACCTGTTCAACCCCGCCAATTACGCTTTCAGCCCTCACGCAATCCCAACCTTGGTAACGACGGCGGCCCTCCTGCTGCTGGGCCTCACGGTTCTCATTCGAGAGCGAATCTCGGCGGTGAGCGTCTTGTTTTTCTTGATGACGCTGACGGTCAGCGTCTGGCTCTTTGGCTTCTCGTGGATGTATTCGACGACGAACGAAAGCGTGGCCCGCTGGTGGGCTAAGGCCGCATACCTCGGCGTGCCCTTCATTCCTTCAGCGATCTATCACTTCACCGTGGTCGCGCTTCGCATCTATCAGCGACACAAAGTTCGGGTGTGGATCAGTTGGACGATCTCCGCTCTCTTTACGGCGGTGATCTTGCCGACAAACGCCCTCCATAGCGCCATGTATCGCTATCCCTGGGGCTATTACCCCAAGTACGGATGGCTGGGCCTTCCGTTCATGACGTTCTTCTTTTCCCTCATGCTGATCAGCCTGCATCATTACTGGATGGAATACAGAAAGGCCAAGCCTGGGACGCACAAGAACCGGATCAAATGGTTCACGATCGCGTTTGCGGGCGCCTATATCGCTTCGTTGGATTTCCTCCCGAAGTACGGAGTCGGACTCTACCCTCTCGGCTACCTCGCAGTCTTCGCTTGGCTCGTGTTCGTGGAGCGCGCGATCTGGCGCTACCAACTGGTGGATATCACTCCCGCCTTTGCGGCGGAGCCGATCATCAGGACCATGGCCGACGCCCTGCTGGTGCTGGATCATGAGGGGATCCTGCAAGTCACCAATCAAGCAGCCTGTCACTTGCTTGGACGTTCCGAAACGGAGCTGGTCGGAAAATCTGTCTCGACGATCAGCCGCGACATCTTCCCCAAGGAGAAGCTAGATACGTTGATTCGCACGGGGGCTCTGCAAAGCTACGAAACGAATCATTCTCCCAGGCAGGGCTGGACGATGGTGCTGGACATCTCCGCTTCGGCGATCCGCGATCGCTTCGAGCAGACCGTCGGCATCGTCTGCATCGCCCGGGACATCACAGAGCGCAAACGGGCTGAGGAGACGGTCCGGGCCAGTGAAGAGCGGTTCCGCTCCGTGACCCAGTCCGCCAACGACGCCATCATCTCAGCCGATAGTCAAGGCGTCATTCTGTCCTGGAACAAGGGGGCGAGAGCCATTTTTGGCTATGAAGAAGAGGAGGTGCGGGGCAAGCCCCTGACGCTCTTGATGCCTGAGCGATACCGTGAGGCGCACCAACAGGGGCTGAAGCGGGCGCAGGCAGGCGGCGAATCGCGGGTGATCGGGACGACGGTCGAATTGCACGGGTTGAGAAAAGACGGTGCCGAATTTCCGGTGGAGCTCTCACTGGCGACCTGGAAGACCTTGGGAGAGACCTTCTACAGCGCCATCATCCGCGACGTCACGGAGCGCAAGCAGACGGAGGCCCGCCTGGCTGAATTGGCCTATTACGATTTCCTCACCGGCCTGCCGAATCGTCGTCAGTTCATGGAACTGATCGACCAGGCGCTGGGCCGTGCGCGCCGAACCGGTAATCTGTTGGCGGTTCTGTTTCTGGACCTGGATGGCTTCAAGCTCGTGAATGACAGTTTGGGGCACCCCATGGGGGACCTGGTCCTGAAGGCAATGGCGACCAGGTTGACAAGCTGTGTGCGGAAAAGCGATTCAGTCGCCCGCATGGGCGGCGATGAATTCATGTTCATCCTCGAAAAGATCACGTCTCCGAACGACGCCAGCGCCGCCGCGCAGAAGCTCCTCGAGACCGTGGCGCTTCCGTTGAGACTGGAAGGACACGACATCTTTATGACCGCCAGCATCGGCATCGTAATCTATCCCTCGGATGACCAAGACCGAGACGGCCTCATCCAATTTGCCGATACGGCCATGTACGTCGCCAAAGCCAAGACCAACTCGTTCCAGTTCTACTCGGCCGACATGAACGTGCGGGCTGCCGAACGTCTGCAACTGGAAACCGATCTCCGGCTGGCGGTGGAACGAAAAGAATTTCTCCCTCACTACCAGCCGCTCATTGATGCCCACTCCGGGAACATCTGCGCCGTCGAGGCGCTGGTCCGATGGAACCATCCGCACCGTGGATTGCTCTCTCCAGACTCATTCATCTCGGTGGCGGAAGAAACCGGCTTGATCGTGCCGATCACCGAAGTGATGCTGCACGCTGCCTGCACACAGACCAAAGCGTGGCAAGTCGGAGGGTTCCCGGACTTACGCGTGGCGGCGAATATCTCGCGACGACTCTTTCAACACCACAATCTGAGCGGCATGATTGTCCAGATCCTGCACGAGACCGGTCTGGAGCCCTCCTCGCTCGAAGTAGAACTCACGGAGAGCCTGTTCATCCAGGATCGGGAACGGTCCATTGCTACGCTCAGGAAACTGCGCGACGTCGGAGTTCGGATCGCTATTGACGACTTCGGCGTCGAGTATTCGTCCCTTAGTTACTTGAAGTATCTCCCGATCACGACCTTGAAAATTGACCAGTCCTTCGTGCGCGACCTCCCGACCAATCCAGCGGATGCGGCGATTATCCAAGCGATTATTTCGCTGGCCAGTTGTCTCGATCTGACCGTCATCGCAGAGGGTGTCGAAACGAACGCGCAAGCGGAGTTCTTGCGAAGCCGGCGGTGTGATGAACTCCAGGGGTATTATTTTTCCCGTCCACTGCCAGCTAACCTCTTGACACCGCTGTTGGGCCATTCCATCTTTCGCCCCGCTCGCTCACGTATTGCTCTTGGATCGCCAGAGGGGCGGTAACGTCACAGCCTTGTTCACCGTTTCCGCGCCGGCGCTGGTCGCCTTGGAAATTCTCTTGCCGACCTCGTTGCCCGCTCGCTTTACGAGCCCTCCTGGATGCATCAATTTATAACACCCTGCCTTGTGCACACGACACTCGATGAGCGATGATAGACGGGTGAGCATGGAACCAGCGATGTTGACGCGAGGGACAAACAGCGGCATTCATGTCTGGGGAGCGGTCGGCTTTCGGGAGGCCGTCACCGATTCCCCGGAAGACAAACGGTGGGTCGCGAGCAAATTTTGCGATGATCTGCAAGCGGCCCTGAACGAAAAACCCACCCTCAAAGCCTTTGTCTTTTTCACGAATATCGAACTTACGCCGGCTGAGGAAGATGCGCTCATCCGGGAAGGCAACCACCGGGGTCTCGGCTATGTGGAAGTGTTCACCCGGAAACGGCTACGGATTCTGCTCGACAATCCGGCAGATCTGCGCCTCCCGATCCAGGACTTGAGCGTCCCGATGCCAGAGTCTGAACGGGCTTCATTTCTTGAACGGTTCGGCGCGCAGCTCGAGGGGCTGATGCTGAAGCAACTGGAGGTGGTCGAGAAACAGCTTGCCCGTCTGGAGTTTTTCCAGGACTGCGCCAAACCGTTGACGAGCGCGAACGTCTTTGTGAAATTGAAACGAGCCTGTTCTCCCGCTGAGCTGGGCCACTTTCGCATCCTGGTCCAAGTTCTTAACATCCAGAAACCGGATCTGCATCCGATCCTGTGCATGGCAGGCCGTGACGGGTACCCGATCTGGCGGCGGCGCGACGATCAGGACCCGATCATGGGAGTGAACTGTCTGGTGTGGTCAAGACAGCAAGAGAGTGAGAGGCCTAGCGAAGTGGAAGTGCAGGGACTGGGCACCCTTGGTGACCTGGATCAACGACATCTCTTTGTCTATGTGACCAAGCCGCTCCTGGACTGGATCAGCGGGATCGGGGTGCAAGTGAACGAGTATGTCCTGGCCTTTGCCGAGACAGAGCACCTGGTTCCCATTGACATCGCACCGCTGATGTCTTGGCCTGAACCGCTGACGGAATCGGAACGAGCCGTGCCGTGGATCGAGCTGCTCCTGAAAGCTGATGGTTCCTCACTGCCGTCCCCTGCCTGGCCTACGAAAAACTGGTACCTGGACTTTACCGCGTCAACCCCATCCAAGCTGCCGATCACGTAGCCAGGCAGCAGCGCTCGCGCCTTGCCTCTGGAGCGGCTAGGTCCGTCCCGTTCAACTTTCGGCAATCCCTGTTCTCTACTGTTCTCTAAATGGATACACCTCCGTGACCTTGCTCAAACGTCGACTCGTAAATCCATGAAATCTTTTGCAAACTTCTGTGAACAACGATGCGAAGGCATGGCATTTGCTTTCGTCAGATTTGGAAGGGTGTAGTTCTCATGCGTTCCAAATTGAACAGTCTCCCCATTGCATGCGAGATTGCAGTCCTCGCCGGCGTTTATTTCATCGCAGGCAAACTTGGACTGGCATTGGCTTTCCTGCACCCAAGCGCAACCGCGGTGTGGCTAGGCTCGGGCATCGCGCTGGCAGCTTTCCTCGTGCTGGGGTATCGCGTCTGGCCCGGCATCTTCCTAGGCGCATTCCTGGTGAACATAACGACGGCTGGCTCAATGGGAACATCGATCGGCATCGCGATGGGCAACACCCTCGAGGGACTGGTGGGCGCTTACCTGGTTAACAGGAATGCCAACGGCCGTCAGGCCTTCGAGCGACCGCAAGATATTTTCAAATTCGCGGCTCTCGCCGGAATGGTGAGCACGACGGTAAGTGCCACGTTCGGCGTGACCAGCCTCTCTCTAGGTGGCTACGCTAACTGGTCCGACTACAGCTCTATCTGGTTGACGTGGTGGCTGGGGGATGCCGCGGGCGATCTCGTCGTGGCTCCGCTGTTGGTCCTCTGGAGTGCGAACCCGCGCCTTCGATGGACCCGGGAACAGATCCTCGAGGTTACCCTGTTGCTGTTGTTTCTATTGCTTATCAGCCAGGCTGTGTTCGGTGAGTTGTCTTCAACTCTAGTCAACAGTTATCCGCTCGCTTACTTCTGCGTTCCGATCCTCGTCTGGACAGCCTTTCGATTCAGTCAACGTGAAACGGCGACGGCTACTTTCCTGCTTTCGGGGATCGCAACCTGGGGCACCTTGCTCGGATTCGGTCCCTTTGCGAGAGAAACGCCGAATGAGTCCCTTCTTTTTTTGCAATCGTTCATGGGTTCCACCGCCTTGATGGCCATGGCATTCTCTGCGGTCGTTACGGAACGCAAACGGGCCGAAGAGACGCATGCCCGATTAGCGGCCATCGTGGAATCCTCGGATGACGCGATCATCAGCAAGAGGCTAGACGGCATCGTGACCAGTTGGAACAAAGGGGCGGAGCGCATCTTCGGCTATGCCGCTGAAGAAATAACCGGCAAGCCGGTCGCCGCCTTGATCCCTGCTGACCGTCAAAATGAGGGACCGGCGATCATCGAACGCTTGAAGCGAGGTGAGCGCATTCTACATTACGAAACGGTGCGCCGGAGGAAAGATGGGAAGAATATCGACGTCTCCTTGACCATCTCACCGATTAAGGACGTCAAGGGGCGCATCATTGGAGCCTCCAAGATTGCCCGCGACATTACCGAGCGCAAGCGGGCGGAGGCAGCGGTGCGGGAGAGTGAAACTCGTTTCCGCGTCATGGCCGACACCGCTCCTGTGCTGATTTGGATGTCTGGCCCAGATGCGCTCTGGACCTTTTTCAACAAACCCTGGCTGGAGTTTACTGGCCGAACCCTCGACCAGGAATTAGGGAACGGCTGGGCAGAGGATGTCCATCACGAAGATCGGGAGCGGTGTCTTGAGATCTATCGGTCGGCCTTTGATGCCCGCAAGGAGTTCAAGATGGAGTACCGCCTCAGGCGAACGGATGGCGAGTATCGCTGGATCTTGAATATCGGCGGCCCGCGCTATGAGTGGGACGGGGCCTTTGCGGGGTACATTGGTTCCTGCATCGACATCACGGAGGATAAGCGGGTGGCGGATGAAATTCGCCGGCTCAATGTGGAGCTTGAGCAGCGCGTGTTCGAGCGCACCGCCCAAGTCGAGGCATCCAACAAAGAACTGGAATCGTTCAGCTACTCCGTCTCGCACGACTTGCGCGCGCCGCTCCGGAGCATCGACGGCTTCAGCCTGGCGCTGCTTGAAGATTGCGCCGACAAGCTGGACGCGAAGGGGAAGGATTATCTGCGACGCGTGCGCGACGCCACCCAGCGGATGGCGCGGCTGATTGATGACTTGCTGAATCTGGCGCGCGTCACCCGCGAGGGAATGCGGCGGGAGCGCGTCGATCTGAGCGCACTGGCCCGATCCATCTCCGCCGACCTGAAAAAGACCCAGCCGGACCGCAAGGTGACCTTTGCGATCGCAGACGGGGTCGTGGCCAATGGGGATGCGCATCTGCTGCGGGTGGCGCTGGAGAACCTGCTCGGGAACGCGTGGAAATTTACAAGTAGGCGCCCCAGGACCAGGATTGAATTTGGGGTCGCCAGACAGAACGGCACATCAGCCTATTTCGTGCGCGACGACGGAGCGGGCTTCGACATGACCTACGCCGGCAAGCTCTTCGGGGCCTTCCAGCGCCTGCATTCCAACCAGGAATTCGAGGGCACGGGTATCGGCCTGGCGACTGTCAAGCGCGTCATTCGTCGACATGGGGGCCACGTCTGGGCGGAAAGCGCGATGGGGAAAGGCGCGACTTTTTATTTTACCTTGCAGCCGTCTGAGGGAAAACGGCACATCGGAGCCACCGGATGACGAACAAAATTATTCTATTGGTGGAAGACAACCCGGACGACGAAGCCCTGACCCTCCGCGCCCTCACGCAGAACAAGATTGTGAACGAGGTGGTCGTGGCGCGCGATGGGGCCGAAGCCCTGGATTATCTCTTCGCCACGGGAGCATACGCAGGACGAGACCTGACGGCGATGCCTCAGCTCATCCTGCTGGATTTGAAACTCCCCAAGATTGATGGGTTGGAGGTGCTGCAGCTCCTGCGGGCTGATCCGCGAACCAGGCTCCTGCCGGTCGTGATCCTCACCTCCTCCAGGGAGGACCGCGACGTCGTTGAGAGTTATCGGCACTGCGCCAACAGCTACATCCGCAAGCCGGTGGACTTTGCCCAGTTTATAGAGGCCGTGCGGCAATTGGGGTTGTACTGGCTCGTCCTGAACGAACCTGCACCGGTACCAAGGTCGGCGTAACATGAGCAAACCGCTTCGCGTCTTGATCGTCGAGGATTCCGAAGATGACACCGCCTTGCTCCTCCGTGAGCTGCAGCACGGTGGCTATGCTCCCACGTTTGAACGAGTGGATACTCCCGAGGCCATGAGCGCGGCTCTTGATCAGCAGAAGTGGGAGCTGGTGCTCGCCGATTGGTCTATGCCGAGGTTCAGCGGCCTGACGGCTTTGGACTTGCTCAAGAACAAGGGACTGGACCTGCCCTTCATCATTGTGTCCGGGGTCATCGGGGAAGAGACCGCCGTGGTCGCGATGAAGGCCGGCGCCCACGACTACCTGATGAAGCACAATCTCAAGCGACTGTGCCCGGCCATCGAGCGGGAATTACGAGAGGTCAGAGAGCGGCGCGCGCGGATGCGGGCCGAACAAGCGCTGCGGGAGAGCGAAGCCCGCCTTCAGCTCGTGATGGAGCAATTGCCCGCGATCATCTGGATCACCGACACCAAGCTCAGGATCACATTCGTGAGGGGCGCCGGCCTTCAGCCTCTGACACTGGACCCGAACCAACTCGTTGGCACCACCGTCCTGGAGCACTTCCAGGACGATCCTGAACGCCCTCCTCTCACCGCGCACGCAGTCGCGCTCCGCGGCGAGCCCTGTAGCTTCGAAATGAAGATTCGTGGACGATGGCTCCAGGCTTATATCGAGCCGATGCGCGCGCCTGACGGCATCGTCACCGGGTGTCTCGGGATTGCATTGGACATCACCGCACGCAAGCAGGCCGAAGAGGGGCGGGAGAAGCTGATCCTGGCCCTTCAAGACGCGCTGGATAACATCAAGACCTTGCGGGGGTTGTTACCGATTTGCGCTTCCTGCAACAAGATTCGCGATAGCCACGGCCATTGGGATCATATTGAGAGCTACATCCAGGCCCATACGGACGCAAACTTTACCCACAGCATCTGCCCCGAGTGCACCAAGAAATTGTACCCCCAACTCGGATAATCCACACCAGAGGACATGGCGGCCTTTGGCGCTCGGCCACGACCGGGTCACCCGGGCCGTCGGCCTTCCGGCAGCCGCACCGAATTCAGGAATGCCTCGACTTCCTTGATGACCACCGCCTGCTCTTCCGGGGTGAGCTTGTCCCAGTGCTCGCGGAGTGGCTCGAAGTACCGCCGGAGCGACGTGTACAGACTGTAGGCTTTGCTTTCCTTCTCGTCACCCGGATCAGACACGTGTCCTCCCAGAGCCGACCTGGGCCATGAGTGATTCGTTAATACGCCTGCCGGTCACGAGGATAGTGTAGTCAATTCCTGCCTAGGAGGACAAGCATGGGGGGGACCCGCAGGCCGGTATCCGCCCGCCAATCTACCGGCTAGGATTTCTGACGGCTCTTTATGTAAGATGTGGCTATGCGGAAAAAGGTCAAACTCCACGCTGACCTCAAGAAGATTCTTGCCGATCGCCGGGCAAAGGGAGAGAAAATCGTCTTCACCAACGGCTGCTTCGACCTGCTGCACATCGGGCACACGCGCTATCTCCAGACTGCCCGCGAATTAGGCGACCTCCTCGTGGTGGGTGTGAACTCGGATGTATCCGTGCGCGCACTGAATAAGGGGGGCGGACGGCCTATCGTACCGGATGCGCAGCGCGCCGAAGTGCTGGCGGCGCTGGCTTGCGTGGATTACGTGGTCCTCTTTGACGAACCGGACCCTGGACGCCTGATTGCCGACCTGCAACCGGACACCCTGGTCAAGGGCGGTGATTGGGCGCCCGACCAAATCATCGGCCGGGAGATCGTGGAAGCCCGCGGGGGAACCGTGCGAACCATTCCGCTGGTGCCGGGGGTCTCCACGACCAGCCTGGTGCAGAAGATCCAAGCCACGAAGACCGGAGGGAGCCCCACAGAGGCTCCCCCCGCACCCACCAACAAATCCTAAGGGCTCCCGTGATTCTCCCGGCCCGCGTTCAATACTGGGACCAACTGCTTAGGCCGGTCCTGGATTCCCTGCGCGATAACCGAAGCAAACCTTGCGTGATCGGCCCGCATGGGTCCACGGCGGCCTTCGCGCTCACCCTGTTGACCAGCAACGCCCCAACATCCTGGCTTATTGTGACTGCCTCCGATGAGGCAGCTGAACGGCTGTACGAAGACCTCCAATTCTTCCACGCCATGCTGGGCCTCTCGCCGGAGGCCTTGGCGCTGTTCCCGGAATGGGAGACCTTGCCCTATGAGGCAACCCCGCCGCACGTCGAACTGATCGCGCGGCGGATGAAGACGCTGCACCGGCTGGTGGGTGCGGGAGAGGCGCGGGTACCCGCTGCGTCTGCGGGTGCAACGGGTGATGGGCTCTCTCCCGCTCAAATGGGGCAGGCCCGCGCCGTGCTGGTCACGTCCGTCCCAGCCTTGATTCAACGACTGCTGCCTCCGTCGGTCTTATCAGGCGCCTGCTTGCGGATCACACCGGGCGAGACCCTGGAACGAGCAACGCTCGCGTCAGGCCTGCTGCGACTGGGATACAGACAGGGATCAGTGGTGGAGATCCCAGGCGAGTTCAGCGTCCGGGGAGGCATCGTGGACATCTACTCGACCGCCTACCCTGATCCGCTGCGAGTGGAATTTCTCGGCGACACCATCGAGTCTGTGCGCATCTTCGACACGGCTACGCAGAAGTCCACTACCACGCTCACCGAGGCCTGGCTGCTGCCGGCCCGTGAGTTGATTTACCCGGCCGAACATCCCGACGCGCTGACGCCCCTCCCCCCGGATGCGGAGTGGCGGGGCCCTGAAATCTACCAAAGCATGGAGACCCTGCTCGACTATTTCCCTGACCCGCCGGTTCTGGTGCTGGATCAACCTGAAGCCCTCGCCAAAAAGGCGAAAGAGTTCCGAGAAGAGGCGGAAGAGGCCTACCTTCGACACGCGGCGGCGAGAGAGGCGCCATACCCGACTCCTGACCGGCTCTACCTGCCCTGGGAGGCAATCCTGCTGGCGACTCGCTCCTGGCCCTGCGTCGCCGTGCAGCCTGTCGCCTCCTTGGGCTCTTCGTGGCAGCCCGTGGTGACATTCCCCGGCCAATCGCCGAACAGCGTCGGTCTGGCCCAGCGCGGGATGCCGTTCAGCGAGACCCTCACCATTCTGGACCGCCTCCGCAGCGTGGGGCCGGTCCTGATCGTGGCCCGCAGCCGAGGCCAGGTTGATCGGTTGCTGGCCTTGTTTGGGGAGCACGATCTCCCGGCCGCCGGCTGGAAGCCTCAGCATTGGATCTCATCGTCGAAAGACAAGCCGCCCTTCTACCTGCTCCAAGGGGACCTCTCGGCCGGCTTCGTCTCCGCTGAGGGGCGGCTCACCATCGTCACCGAAGAAGAGCTCTTTGCCAAAGGGATGCGCCATCGGCCAGCCCCGAAAAGCAAGACCGCTACCTTCCTGTCGTCGTTGGAAGACCTGAACGTCGGAGACTATGTCGTGCACGTCCAGCACGGGATCGGCCGGTACCAGGGCATCCGCCGGCTATCGGTCCAGGAGTTCGAGAGCGACTACTTGATCCTAGAGTTTGCCGGCGGCGACAAACTCTACG
>JAHWYE010000146.1 GCA_020028195.1 Nitrospirota bacterium | reverse complement strand
CGCTCGACTGCTCGCCAGGTCACAGCCGATCGTGATCAAGGTCTCGACGCTGGCCTCGCGCGCTCGCGCGATCACAGCGTCCCGGTCCCCGTCAAAACGGGCATCATCCAGATGCGTATGGGTGTCGATCAACACGGTTTTCTCTCCAAGAGGGGCAACCTCCTGGCCGCGGAGCGTAGCATGATGGAGTTCCGCTTGAGAAGCAAGAGTCAGAACTTTGCGCGGTTGACAGAGGTTTAAGATTCTGCTACAAGCACGCCGCCTATGATCCGACGTTCCGCCCCCATAGTCGCTCGGCCGATCGTTTCTGCCACAGTCTCCCTGATCCTGGCGCTTGTCCTTGTCACGTTGGCGCCCTTTGCGGCCGCACTCGAAGTCCACCACATCCTAGCGGCTGCGGACCAGGATGGGCACCAGCACACTGATTCGGACCTGTGTCAATGGGTCCAGCACCATACCGGCAGCTCGACGCTGGTCTGTGCGCCCACGGTCGATTCCCATGCCACATCGGAACAACATCAGTTCCAACCTGCGCGTATCCTCCTGTCCGTCCGCTTCGTTCAAGTCGGTCCTTCTCGGGCACCGCCGATTTCCTAATCACAGCCATCGGTCCTCCAGGCCTGCTCTTTGGCGCTGATGGCCCACTTCTTGTGGACAGCCCAGGTGCGCGTTTGGTGTTTGGGCCATCGTCCAATCTGCTTGATCTGGTGGATTGCGGCTTATGGCCTGTGACAAGGCAATCATTCATGCCGGTGCGTTGAGAGGATGTCATGGCGGATTCATGCTCACGCAGTCTTAATCGTCTGGTGCTCGTAATGATGTACTTGCTTGGCATTCTGACGGCACAGGGGCTCCTCAAAGTTGAAGCTCAGGAACCGAAGACCTCACTGGAGACACGTACCATCACCGGGTCAGTTCAGAACCAGGACTTTCGGCGTGTTGACCAGGCGATCGTGCAGATACGCGACCAGGAGGGCAACGTGGTGACGCAGGGAGTCACGAACCAGGCCGGCGAGTTCTCTGTGACCGTGCCACAAGAAGGGACCTATTCGGTCAACGCCGTCCAGGACACTTACCGCAGCGAGTACGTCGTCGTGAAGATTGGGGCGGACAAGTCGCAACCGGTCACGCTGACACTGGCCGTCACGCAGGAGATCGCCTTAGAGATCGTGTCGCCGCTCCCCGCCATTCAATACAAGGCCTCCAGCGAGACCTATCAATTAAGTCGGAAAGATATCGAGGTCCTCCCGCGTGGAAATAATAACAACATTGCAGATGTCCTATTGACGGTTCCGAGTGTCGTATACGGTGCCTTGGGACAGACCCACATCCGCCAGGACCATGCGAATCAGCAGTTCCGGATCGATGGGGTGCCGATTCCGGAGGGGGTGAGTTCAACCTTCACCGATGTCATTACACCACGCATATGGGAACGCGCGGACATTATCCTGGGCGGGATGGAGGCGCAGTACGGCAACAAGACCGCACTAATCGTGGATATCACGAGCAAGAGTGGCACGAAACCGGGGTTTGGTTCCCTACAAGTATTCGGCGGTGCCAATAACGAGGTGACCCCATCGTTCGAATATGGAGGCACAATCGGCGAGAAGTTTCGCGCCTACGTCATGAACAGCTATACCACCACCAATCGCGGAATTGAGCCGCCCACGCTCGACCGGCCTTCGTACCATAATCAATCCGAGCGAAACCAGACCTACCTTCGAGGCGACTATCAGCATGACAATGGCAACAGCTTCAGTTGGATTCTCTTGAACTCAGTGGCAAAGTATCAAATTCCCACGATCCCGAACTTGGGGGCGGACCAGGACGTCGTGAACCTGCTCCAAGCGCAGGATCCGACGTTTTTACCCGTGGCCTCGCAGGCGGTGAACCAGAACCAGAAAGAAAATGGTCAATACACGCAACTCGTCTGGCGCCATGATGTGAACGCCAGCAATTTCTTCCAGTTGGCCGGATTCTTGAGGAATTCCTACGCGAATTTCACGACCGATCCTTTCAACGCGTTGGCTTATGCGGCCGACGCTGAAGCCGCCGAAACGGCAAATCAGAAGCGGAAGGCTTACGCCGTCGGGACGCGACTCGATTATACGTGGACCCCGAACAAGCAGCATCTCGTCAAGTCCGGCTTTCAACTAGATTACAAACTTGCCCAGAATGAAGCGCAGGTCTTTTTCTTCGCGCTGGATCCTGGCACAGGACTGCCGGTCGGACCGGTGCTCAACCAAACCGCGTCCAACACGAACGCGCAGGTGCGCCAGGAGGCGTGGCTGCAAGACCAGTGGAGTTTGGATGAGCACTGGACCTTGAACCTGGGCTTGCGGGGCGACCTGATTCAGAGCAGCTTCTACAATGAAGGGCAGGTCAGCCCGCGCATCGGCGTCACATACAAGCTCAACCAGTCACACGTCTTCCACGCCTACTATGGCCGATTGTTTACGCCGCCGAATATCGAGCAGATCGCGTTCACGAAGCTCAACCTCGAAGGAACCACGGCGCAACCGGACGACCCGACGGGATTCAAGCCCCGATCGGAACGCGCCAACTACTATGAGGTCGGCAGCTATCACGCGATCAGCACCTGGGCCACTCTGGAGCTGACATACTATTACAAGCAGGCTCGCTATCTGTCCGATGCGGGCCAATTCGGGTCGACGCCGCTCTTAAACTTCTTTGCCTTCAATTCGGGCTTCCAAACCGGCATCAACGGTGCCCTCAAACTGCAATTCACCGAGAACTTCAGCGCACGCGGAAACGTAGCATGGGGCAAGTGCAAAGGCAAAGGCTTGCAGTCGGGAAATTATCTGCTGGACGCAAAAGAGATTGCGGACATCAACACGTTGGGCGGCGTATTCTGTGACCACTCGCAGACCATGACGAGTTCCGCTGTGGTCTTCTACCGGCTCCCGACCAGCACGACCCTGTCCGGTCAGATGCTCTACGGTTCCGGTCTCCGGACCGCGGAGAGCGAGGAGGCGTTCACAAACTCTTCCCACTACCCGTCATGGACCACGTTCAGTGCCTCGGTTACGCATACGTTTAATTTGCCTTGGGACAAACAGAAGATTCTGGTAGGATTCGACGCCATCAATCTGCTTGACTACAAGTACTTCTATAATCAGGGTGAAGGGAGTATCGGTCTGGGTATTCCACATACGGGGTTGCAGAGGTCGTTCTTTGGCCGCCTTCAGTGGTTTTTCTGATGGCTTGGCAGCGGTCAGCGTTCAGCTCTGGTTAGTCAATCGTATGGCTGATAACTGAAAGCTCAGAGGAGAGAGCGCAGTGGGACAGATGAGTGTTCTTCACAGAAAGGTTTCGCTCGCCGTGCTCATGATGTTGATCTGGCCGGGTGGGGCGGTGGCGGTGGAGGGGGATCGGGCGACGCACCAGTCAGACCACGACGAAGATGTGGTGGTGCTACCCGAAGTTCATGTCCATGGGCTCCCGCTCAACAAGGACCAGCAGCAGGGTCCCGTCCCCAAGTACACGCCATGGCCGGCAATTCCGCCCGTGCTGGAAGGCAAAATCATTGATGATTGGATGAAAGCTCGGATGCTGGTTTCCAAAGATGCCAAGGTCACGGTGGTGATCCTCGAGCCGGCGAAGCATCGTGAACTGACCGTTGCTGGAAAGACGGCATTGGATCACTGGACCTTCGATCCGCAGCTACGTGGAGACGAGCCGATCGATGGCGAACTGACTGTGCGAATTCACTTCCGGACGCAATAATAATTGGGCGATGGGCGATAGGTAATTGGCGATGGGAGACGAAAGGGAGTATCAGGTCTATAGCCCATTGCCCATAGCCTATAGCCATTGAAAATCATGAACTTAGACGAGTCATTATTTTATGCGATCAATGGCCTCGCAGGTCGGTCTCCGTTTACGGATGCGGCTATGCTGGCGCTTGGTCATGCTAGCAGCCTGCTGGTGCCGGGGGCGCTGGTCTTTGGCTATTGGCTCTGGTTGAGTTGGCGTGAAGCGTTGGTCGGTACGACGGTCCTGACCTTCCTGATTATCCTGGCCGACCAACTGGGCGCCCAGATCAAACAAATCGTGGGCCGGGCCAGACCGTGCCAGTTGCTGGAAGGAGTCCACCAATTGGCCGGCTGCGGCGGTCACTTCAGTTTTCCCTCCAACCATGCGCTCAACACTGCCGCCGCCGCGGCCTTTGCGCAAGTGCTGTATCCCGTGACCGGATGGGTGACATGGCCACTGGTCGTCCTCGTCGGCTTTTCCCGGGTCTATGTGGGCGCGCACTACGTGAGCGATGTGCTCGGTGCGTGGGTCATCGGCGGGCTGATGGGTGCGGGATTTGCGCTGCTGCTGAAGCGATGGAGGCGTTTCCGACCGACCAAGGTCACTCAGGAGATTGAGGATCGGCTTAGCCGGCCTGAAACTCACTGAGTTCGGGTTCTGGTTCCTGCCTGGCTATGAGAAGCCGCGAGTTGGCTTAAGTCGCAGTGTGTCAAGTCGGGATGGCAACACTGCGTTTCCATCTGGATG
Organism: Nitrospirota bacterium; assembly: GCA_020028195.1. Lineage (GTDB taxonomy): Bacteria > Nitrospirota > Nitrospiria > Nitrospirales > Nitrospiraceae > NS-7. Next base: position 675 of record JAHWYE010000146.1, on the reverse strand, counting down.
GTCAGATGCTTGATGCCAAACTCGGAGTCGACGCGAGCCCGGATCGTTCTGAGCAGCTCGTTGGTAAGCTGTGAATCATCTCCATCCACGGTCACGTGACAGGTCAGCATCACCAGTCTGGGTTCGACAGCCCAGATGTGCAAGTCGTGCACGTTCTTCACGCCTGGAATCTTCTCGATCGCCTCGACCACATGCGCCGTCTTGATGCTGGGCGGCGTGGACTCCAGCAACACTTCCAACGACTCTCTGAAAATCGGCCAGGCCCCCGTCACGATCACGCCAACGATCACGAGGCTGACGAGCGGGTCCAGCACGGACCAGCCGGTCAGGAGGATGGCCACGCCACTCGCGACCACCCCCAGCGAGACCCAGGCGTCCCCCAGCATATGCCAAAAGGCGCTCTTGATATTGAGATCTTCTCGGGCCCCTTGCTGAAGCAGCAGAGCGATCGCCAGGTTGGCCGCGAAGCTCAACATGGCGATGATGATCACCCACATACCGGCGACCGGCACCGGCGTCAGGATCCGCTTCGCGGCGAGCACGCCGATGGCTGCGGCGGTGATCAGAAGCACAAAGGAATTGGTAAACGCAGCGATGATGCCGGCCCGGTGATAGCCGAAAGTCCTGGCCTCGGTGGCCGGTCTTGTAGAAAGCATGTGAGCGTAGAGGGCGAGG
>JAHWYE010000145.1 GCA_020028195.1 Nitrospirota bacterium | reverse complement strand
GCGGACGGGGCGATGGCCACATTGATTCCCACGACGCGCCCGGACAAGTCCACCAGGGGGCCGCCGCTGTTACCGGGATTGATCGCCGCGTCCGTCTGAATTAAGTCGTAGAGTGTCTCCCCGTTCGGAGCCAGAATCGAACGTTCCAGCGCGCTGACGACCCCGACCGTGACCGTTGAGCCGCCTTTCAGAGCGAACGGATTGCCGATCGCGACCACGGTCTCGCCGATCTGCAGGGTCGAGGACTGGCCCAGACGGGCTGCGACGAGGTCCTTCGCCTCAATCTTGACCAACGCAAGGTCCAGGAGGAAGTCACGGCCGACCACACGTCCTGGCGTCAATCTTCCGGACGGGAGTCCCACGACCAGGCTTTTGGTGCCCTCGACCAAATGATTGTTCGTGAGGATGTAGCCCTTTTCATCAATGATCAGGCCGGAACCGGACCCGGACGGCGAGGGATATTGAAACGGAGCGGAGGGAACTCCACGAGTCAAAATCGAGACCACGGAGGGCCTGACCGCCGCGACGACTGCGGGGATCGTCATCTGCTTGGGCGGTGCCGCCTCGGTGGTGCTGTCGGAGCGTACGCGATCTGGCAGTAAGCAGACCGTGGCGACGCAGACCGTGACGAGCACAATTGTCCTGGCGCTCTTCTGAAGCACCATGGTCTCACCCCTCTGATAGCCGATGTGGAAAGGCTCTGTGAGGCGCCTGCTCCATTGTCTCACAACTGGAGCCAAGTCAAAAGAGACCGGAGGTTTTTGGAAATGAAACGGGCGAGGTGTGGACCTCGCCCGAAGCGGAAGTCGAGGGCGCGTTTACCGAATTTCGGCAAACATTCGCTTAACTTCTGGGGTCTTCAGTTTCTTGAGGGCCTTCGCCTCGATCTGGCGGATGCGCTCGCGGGTCACGGAGAGGTTCTGTCCGACCTGCTCAAGCGTGTAAGGCTCGTCCTGTCCGATGCCGAACCGTAGCCGGATGACCATTTGCTCTCGAGGGGTGAGCGTCTCCAGAATCCGGCCCAGTTGGCGAGTCAGTTCGGAACGGTGGACGTGAGCGGCCGGCGAGACTGCTTGGCGGTCCGGGAGCAGTTCTCCGAAGGACGTTTCTCCATCTCCGATCGGAGTCTCCAACGAGATGGGTGGCTGGAAGACCTGCAGAGTCTCCTGGATTTTCTCCGGACCGACGCGCAGTTCCTTCGCCAGCTCGACGGTCCTCGGTTCACGGCCAAATTGCTGAACCAGCCGCCGCGAGATTCTGGTGATTCGGTGCGAGGCCTCGGTCAGGTGCACAGGTACTCTGATGGTCCGGGACTGGTCAGCCAGCGCCCGCGTGATACCCTGGCGGACCCACCAGGTCGCATAGGTGCTGAACTTGAAGCCCTTTCGGTATTGGAATCGTTCGGCCGCTTTCATCAAGCCCATGTTGCCTTCCTGAACCAAATCGAGCAGAGCCAGTCCTCGGCCGTTGTAGCGCTTAGCGATATCAACGACCAGTCGCAAATTGCACCGCACGAGTTCGTCCTTGGCCTTCTCGAGAAGAGCGCGAGACTCGCGCACGAGGCGCCGGCGATGTCCCAAGTGCTTGAGTCTGTAGGCCGCGACCCGGCCCGAGGCCTTCGCTTCTTGCAACAGTTCGACAAGGGCTCCGTCAGCATTATTGAGGGCGATCGCAGAGAGTCCGCTGAGCCCTTTCACTTCCTGGAGGGTGCGCAGGGCTGCCTGGAGTTTGTCCGTCTTGCGCATGCGAGCGGCGATCCGGATCGCTTCCCGGAGCGCGCCGCGGATGGCCCTGTCTCCCCGGTCAATCTGCTTGGCCAGCGCCACCTCTTCTGCCTTGTTCAAAAGCGTTCGTTGTCCGAACGAACGGAAGTAGAGCGATTCCAGCGCAACCGGGCCTTCCTCCTTGCGGTCGGGCGCTTTTCCCTGATCAGGTCGGCCCTCGGCTAGGCTGGACGCAGTCGAATCACGTTCGATTATTTCCAGAAGATCGCTCGCTTCTGGGTCGTCAGCCTCCGGGTCCAGCGCCGCCGGCTGCTCTTGCTCTCGACGATCGTCGAACAGATTGTCTTGCTTCATGTCGGTGCCTACTCCCTCCTGCTACCTTTCTCTGGATGTCTCACAGGCGCTCTCTCCTGCCTACCTCTATAGAGACTGGCCCTAGGGAAAAGGATTCACACAGCCAAAGCGCCGGGATATGGAAATGACCCCTATAATCCGTTACGGACGGGGCTCTGCTTTGGATGGAAGCACGGGGGGACTCAAAATCTAAGGCACAACGATCGCGCAACCGATTGATTGATAAAGGATTACCGTCTTACTCGGCGGAGCCACCTCCTATCGGCGTCGCAAGTGCCGCCTTAACTCTTCTCCAAGCTCTTGATAAAAGGGGCCAGGACGTCAATGGGAACGGGGAAGATCGTGGTTGAATTCTTCTCGGCGGCAATCTCAACCAGGGTCTGGAGATACCGCAATTGGAGCGCGGCCGGATTCTGGCTGATGATATTGGCTGCATCGAACAGTCGCTGCGAAGCCTGGTATTCGCCTTCGGCATGGATCACCTTGGCCCGTCGTTCACGCTCTGCTTCGGCCTGCCTGGCGATGGCTCGCTGCATTTCCTGCGGGAGGTCGACGTTTTTCACCTCTACCGCCGAGACCTTGACTCCCCAGGGCTCCGTCTGCTGATCAATGATTCGCTGCAATTGGGAGTTGATGTCTTCCCGCTTGGCCAGCAGGTCGTCGAGTTGACTTTGGCCCAATACACTGCGCAGCGTCGTCTGGGACATCATCGAGGTTGCGTACAGGTAATCCTCCACTTCGACGATGGCCCGTTGCTGATCCACCACGCGGAAATAGATGACCGCATTGACCTTCACCGACACGTTATCCTTGGTGATGACGTCTTGCGGCGGCACGTCCATGGTGACGGTTCTCAGGCTGACTCTCACCAGTTTGTCAACCAGGGGAATAATCACCACGACACCGGGCCCGTTTCCGCCGATGATGCCTCGCGCAATCCGCCCGAATCGGAACACGACCGCGCGTTCATACTCGCGAAGCACATGGAATCCCATGGCCACCAGCAGGCCCAGCAGGATCAGAATCGCCATCGGGCTGATCAGCAGGTTCATGTCAGGCCTCTCCCTTTTTCGATGCAGGTTTGACGTGGAGTTTCAAGCCATCCACGCGCGTGACTTCGGCAGGATCGCCCGGCTCCAGGGCTTGGTCGCTGATCGCGTCCCAGAGTTCACCGCGCACGAGGAGCTTCCCCTGTGGAGCCAAGGTAGTTTTGGCGATTCCCACCAGGCCGATCATGCCCTCGCTTCCTGTGGTCGGCTGTCGCCGCATGGCTCGAACGCCCATCCCGACCACAAACAAGGAGAGTCCGGCGGCAAGCGTGACCACGGGCAGCATCACCGACCAGGAGATCTGCAGGAACGGCGCGTCGGTCTTGACCAGCATGAGGCCACCGAGGATCATCGACGCCACTCCGCCGATCGCCAACAGGCCATAACTGGTCACGGTGGCTTCCAGGATGAACAGGATCACCCCGAGCAGAACCAAGAGGACTCCTGCGTAGTTCACCGGCAGGGACTGCAGCGAGTAAAAGGCGAGGATCAGGCTGATCGCTCCCACGATCCCCGGAAGAATCGCGCCGGGGTTGTACAATTCGGCCAAAACGCCGATCATGCCGATCGTCATCAACACATAGGCGATATTGGGATCGCTGAGTGCCTTCAGCATCTCAAGGCGCCACCCCATGGAGAAGGTGCGAATCGCGGCGCCCTTGGTCTTCAACGTGGTCGTGCCCGCGCTCGTCGTGACCGTTCGACCATCCAACTTTTCAAGCAACCCCGGGAGGTCGTCCGCTACCAGATCGATGATCTTGAGTTGGAGCGCCTCCTTCTCGGTCACGGACACGCTCTTCCGCACGGCATCTTCCGCCCAGGCCACGTTCCGACCTCGCTGCTCGGCGATGGATTTCGCGTAGGCGACGGCGTCGTTCTCGACCTTTTCCTTCATCGTCTTGTCCATTTCACCCCCGCCCATGGCCACCGGATGCGCCGCGCCGATGTTCGTGCCTGGCGCCATGGCGGCAATCTGGGCCGAGAGCGTGATGAACACCCCGGCTGACGCCGCGCGGCCTCCCGAGGGAGCGACATAGACCACCACGGGGACCGCGGAGCCGGTGATGTCTTTGATGATGAGCCGCATCGAGGTGTCGAGGCCGCCAGGCGTGTCGAGTTGCCACACGAGCGCCTGAGCCCTGTTGGCCTCAGCGAAGGCAAGGGCGTCGTGAAAGTACTCGGCGGTCACAGGGTTAATGACACCCTCATAGGTTGCCACGACGACGGCCGAGTCTGCCCAGACAGAAGGGGTTGCCAAGAGGAGCGCTGTCAGACAGAGCGCAGGAGCAAAACCCGGTAGCGAGGAAATGCGGAGGTAGTCACCGAAGCCAGGCGCCGGCGCCTCCCACGGGGAGTGGCGTAGGCCCATCGTGCGGGAGCCTGCTGGCTGAGCAATGTTCGTAAGGACTTCCTCTCCTTCACAGGAAGGACTGATACGTGAGGTCAATGTGCCGGAAAGGCTCACCGATCATACGGCCACGCTTCAGCCCTGTCAAGGAACGGAGCCAGCAGCAGCCTTGTTGAAAACCCTGTAGCAGTCTCCAGCTCGGACTATTCACGAATGTCGTAGTGAGGCGGACGAGAGGATCGGACGCAGCAGTAGAGATTTATGAACAGTCCGAGCTAGAATGGCCCCACTATGCGGCGATTGCAGAACGGTGAGCGCATCCATTTGGTGGACCACAAGGGACGACACTACGCGCTGACGCTGAAGGCCGGGGACCGGTTTCAGCATAGTGGTGACACGATCGCCCACGACGACCTGATCGGCAAGGAAGACGGGTCGCTGGTCACCTTGTCCCGTGGGAAGCGCATGGTGGCGTTGTTGCCGACCTTGGGTGAATATGTCCTGAAGATGCCGCGGGGCGCTCAGGTGATCTACCCCAAAGATCTTGCGATGATCACCATCTGGGCGGACATCTATCCCGGGGCCCGCGTCTTTGAGGCCGGCACCGGCTCAGGAGCCCTGACAATGGCGCTGCTCCGAGCTGTGGGCGAGCGCGGCGAGGTGATCAGCTATGAGGCCCGGGAGGATTTCGCCAGGACCGCGGTGAAGAACATTGAGCGCTATCTGGGTCCCGTCTCATCCCTG
>JAHWYE010000144.1 GCA_020028195.1 Nitrospirota bacterium | reverse complement strand
GCTCCTTCGCCGCCTCTGTGCGGACGCGGAGTGGATCGGATTGACATGGGTGACCGGTCCCGCCTCCGTCAACCCGTATCCTTCCACTAATCTGGCACCTGTGAGCGATTCGAACCGATCCTGCACGGACGGATGGAGCGGGCCGGCACCGCTGATACAGAGCCGAACGGACTTCAGGTCATAACGGTCTAGGCCTTGATGATTGTTGATGGCCCCATACATGGCAGGAATACCCGGAAAGACGGTGATTCGCTCACGTGCAATCGCGCCCAGCACTTCCGACACGTGAAACCGAGGAAGCAATACCATTGCCCCTGCGATGCTAACTGCCAGGTTCTGGCAGGCACTCATCCCGTACACGTGAAAGAACGGCAGCACGCCCAGAAATACTTCCTCCCCTTCACGCAGAGAAGTCATCCACTGACGGCACTGCCAGGTATTGCAGACCAGATTACGGTGCGTCAGGATCACGCCCTTGGGAGTCCCTGTGGTCCCTCCAGTGTACTGCAGTAAAGCAATGTCACTCGGTGACACAGGAACAGAAGGCTTGGTTGCCGGGCTACCCATGAGCTGCGGCAGGCTGTGAGTCCCCCTGCCTCGCGCGGGAGCAGTCCTATGGCCCTGCCGCAGACTCTTCAAGGGGTACAGCAGGCGCTTGAGCCACGGCAGGTAATCTTCGACTCTGGTCAGGATGACACGCTTGAGGCAGGTTCGTCCGACTAGCGGCTCAATCCTGGGATAGAACTGATCCAGCGCCAGGATGGTCTCACACCCGCAGTCTGTGACTTGGTACTCAATCTCTCGTTCGACGTAGAGCGGGTTAATCGGGGTGACCAGGGCGCCGGCTCGAAGGCTCCCGTAGTGCCCAATCACAGTCTGCGGCAGGTTGGGCAACATGAGCCCCACGACGCTCCCTTTGCTGACTTGAAGGTTGATCAGTGCCTGCGCAAACTGATTGACCAGGGCGTCCAGTTCTCCGTAGCTGATGACGCGGCCGTAAAACCTTATTGCGGGGCGCGTTGGGAAACGGGCAGCGGACTGGGTCAGCAGCTCGGGCAAGGAGACGGCAGGATAGGATAGCGTCTGAGGAACTCCGGCATCATACTGTTCGATCCAATTTTGGTCGCTCACACCCTCACTACCTCGCGCCGTCCTGCGAATTTTGCTACCCTATCCTGCTGCCTGAGGGTTGTCAAATCCAGGAATCGGCGGCCATCATTTCCCGAAGCCCCCCCCTGCGTCTCTCACGGACCTTTCGCTCCGCCCATGACTTGAACGCTGTTGAGTGAGAACCTTGACAGAGAGGAAAGGAGCTGGCTAGGATTCGCTCATGTCGGCCAGTAGCCTACTGACAGCTCTGAACCAGCTTTCCAAGGAAGATTTGATCATCGCTATCGTAGTGCTCGTGATGCTCTTGGGCACCTGGCCTCAGACCGTAGCAGGTTCGGACGGGACGCAGTCAGAGGAAAACCTGGTGCGCGTGACAACCCCGACCGGGATGACGATTCTTGCGGAGCTGGCTGACACCACCGAGAAACGCGCCAGAGGCCTCATGTTTCGAGAATCGCTGGCCAAAGACCGCGGTATGCTGTTTACCTTCCCGCAACCGCAGCACTGGACGTTCTGGATGAAGAACACCCGGATCCCCCTCGATATCATCTGGATGGACCGGAACAAGAAAATCGTGCATGTGGAACGGAATGTGCCGGCCTGCCCTCGGACAGACGATGGGTGCCCCCAATACCAACCGAATGAAGAAGCCTCCTACGTGTTGGAACTGGCTGCTGGAATGGCGGAAGCCTTAAGGTTGCATCGAGGGGTCAAACTTCAATTTCAATGACCACTGTGACTCAGTTACCTGTGTGTGCGTCCCCAGAGAAATTGTTGGATGCGCTCCATGAGAGAGTGTTTCCGTGACCCCAGCGTGACAGCGGCGCCCTCTCGGCTGAGCCGCTCTTTGGTCGCTGCCAGCGCGACCTGCCGCTGAGCGACTACCTCGCTGATCCGGCCCACCAAATCTCCATCTTTCTGAACTACTCGACTCAGCGCCATCTTCCCGATGGACACCACCCTGAGCGGCGTGGTCGCCACTACTGTCGCGGATCGCGGTTCGCCGGTCAGCAAGGACATCTCTCCGAAAAACTGGCCTCTCTGCAGAGAGGCCACCGTTGAACTCCGGTCAGCCTGGTGAACACGCACCTCCGCTGTCCCATCCAGCATGATGAACAACTCTTCGCCTGGCTCCCCTTGACGGACCACCTGCTCCCCCGGAAGAAACTCCTGGACACGAGCCTCCGACGCAAGACTCTCGATCTGTTGTGGATTCAGGATCGCGAAGAAATCAACCTTGGCGAGATGAGCGATGATCTGGTCCGTCTGTCGTCGCATCACCGCTCCCCCATCCTGCGGCACTAGCGTCTGCACCACACGCTGCGGGAATGGGATCTCGATGCCGTTGCGCTGCAGCGCGGACCAGACGTATGTCATGACCTCGCTCTCGACAAGTTGATGGCGGGAATAGTCCTCAATCCAGAACCGCAGTCGGTATTGAATCCCGGAATCCTTAAAGGCCTCAACCATGGCCTCAGGCGCAGGCTTGGTCAAGACACCGCCTACGGCGGAGGCACACAGACGTCAACTGCATCGTCCAGTCCCGATCGGTTGCCGATAGGACGATCCTACCGTTCCTGCCACGCTCGAATACGCCGAGCCGTGATGACCCCGTCTACTCGTTCAATGGCCTTGAGGACCCGGTCGAGATGCGCGGTATCAATGACTTCAATCACAAAATCGAGCGCCGCTTTCCGGTCCTCCCGTGTGGTGATCTCGGCCCGGCTGACGTTCGCGTCGCACTCCGCAATGGACGAGGACACATTCGCCAGCACCCCTGTCTTATCAACCGCGAGCACGGAGACCTTCACCGCGTGCGTGCTGGGAGCAGTGGTGTCCCATTCGACCTCCACCAAGCGGTCCCGGTCATAGTCCAACGCCTCAAGATTCGGGCACCCCACCGAATGGATCGTCAGGCCGCGGCCACGGGTAATATAGCCCAGAATCCGATCGCCGGGGACCGGATTGCAGCATCGGGAGAGCTGCATGAGGAGGTCCTGACCGCCCTTGACCTTGACCCCTTTCTCATCGGGCTTCCCAGGTTGGTGTTTCAGGATATGAGACTCCGGTGTGACGGTCCCACCTCCGCCACTCGGACGCGATGGGGTCAATCGGTTGATCACTTCTGAGCTCGCCAGACGACCGAACCCGACCGCGGCAACCATTTCATCCGTCGTCTCAAAACCGGAGTCGCGTGCCACCTCCAGCAGCCGATCCGATTTGAGCATCTGGGCCGGCGGCAGACCCTGGCGCCGGAATTCGCGCTCCAGCAGGCGTCGGCCGATTTCGAGGCTGCGTTTCTGTTCTTCAATCTTGAGCCAATGTTTGATTTTCGTCTTCGCGCGCGGCGTCCGGACAAACTTCAGCCAGTCTTTATGAGGGACCTGGGTGGAGGAAGTAAGGATCTCCACCGTATCGCCGCTGGCGAGCTGGTGCTTCAGTGACACGATTTTGCCGTTGACCTTCGCACCCACGCAACGGTCCCCGACCTCGGTATGGATGGCGTAAGCAAAGTCAACGGGGGTGGACCCGAGCGGCATCTCCTTGACCATGCCCTTGGGCGTGAACACATAGACCACATCATGAAAAAGGTCGAGCTTGACTGAGTCCATGAACTGACGGTTGTCAGGGAGATCCTGGTGCCACTCGATGAATTCCCGGAGCCAACTGAATATCTTCCCATCCTTGTCGCCGATCTGACCGCGTTCTTTATATTTCCAGTGCGCGGCGATGCCATACTCCGCGACACGATGCATCTCCTCGGTCCGGATCTGAAACTCGACATGCTCGCCCTTGGGACCCACCACCGTGGTGTGGAGGGACTGATAGAGGTTGGATTTCGGGATCGCAATGTAGTCTTTGAACCGTCCTGGAACCGGGCGCCAAAGGGAATGGATTAGGCCCAGGATCGCGTAGCAATTCATCTTGGCGTTCGTGATGATCCGGATCGCGGCGAGATCATAGACCTCCTCGAACGAGATGGACTGCCGTTCCATCTTCTGATAGATGCCGTACAGATGCTTGGGGCGCCCATGGACCTCGCCGGTCAGGCCGGCGTCAGCCAACGCGCGCTTTACCACCTGAATGACTTCCTGGACGTACTGCTGGCGTTCTTCATCACGTTTCACGACCCGCAACGTCAGATTCGCGTAGACGTCAGGCTTGAGGGACTTGAGACAGAGGTCCTCCAGCTCGTTCTTCATCCAGCCGATGCCGAGACGATTGGCCAACGGGGCGTAAATCTCGATCGTTTCCTGGGCGATCTGCTGCTGCTTGGCTTCGTGGAGATGCTCCAGCGTTCTCATATTATGGAGCCGGTCGGCCAGCTTGATGAGGACGACCCGAATGTCGTCGGCCATCGAGAGGACCATCTTTCTGAAATTTTCGGCCTGCTTCTCCTCGTAATTTCTGAACGGGATTTTTCCGATCTTGGTCACCCCGTCCACCAAACGCGCAATGTCATTGCCAAACTCGTGCTCCAATTCCTCCGATGTCGCGAGCGTATCCTCCACCGTATCGTGCAGGAGTCCGGCGACGATGGCCGTCACGTCCGATCTCAGCGCGGTCAACACCCCGGCGACCGCGAGAGGATGCTGGAGGTACGGTTCGCCCGACTGCCGGGTCTGGCCTTCGTGCGCCTTGGCTGAAAAGGCATAGGCTCGACGAACCAGGGCCACGTCCGCGTCGGGGTTGTAACTTTCAACCCGCTTGATCAACTGATCGATGTGAGTGATCGTCTCGTACATGGACGTCGGGTTACTCAGTCTGACTCAGCTTAACATCCCTGATTCGCAACTGCACTCGGTCCAGCCCGTTCCAGCGGTTCATCTCGGGCACAAAAGCCAGATCCACGGGCCGCTCGGCCGACAGTCCGAGGTCGGCCAGAGACCCCATCCCAAACCCGATGCCATCGAGCGGCAACGAATTTCCGTGACGAACCCTCATCTTGAGGTGACGATCGCCGACCACCCGCGAGTCCAGGACCGCCAGATTCCTGACGGCGAGCGTCGGTTCAGGATTCCCCGCTCCAAATGGATGCAGCATGTTCAACTCGCCCACAAGCTGCTGATTCACCTCCCTGAGATTTACCTCCGCATCCACGTGAAGGCC
>JAHWYE010000143.1 GCA_020028195.1 Nitrospirota bacterium | reverse complement strand
GAGCATGGAGAGGCTCTCCGGCAGAGAATGAAATGCGGTTGAGGTCCCGCTTCGAGGCAGCCATCATCCACTTCAGCCCGGTACCCTCCCCGCTACGCTCGCCCTGGCGACCTCATCTTACGTCGGAGTCTTTGCTGATGCCGGTCTGAGCAATCCTCGTACTGATGATGTTGCGCCATACCGATGGAGTATTCGCGCGTGAAGTCGGCGTGACGAAGACGATGAAGCGGAAGTGGGGGTGGATCAGTAATACAGGTGGACGCCGAGTCCGAACCATGTGGTGTTTTGACTATAGAATTGTCCGTTGGGCGAGGGGCCGTTGAAATACTCCGCCAGCACCTGCAGCTTGCGATCTCCGATTCGCGCATTCTCGAATTGAAGTCCCGCCATGACGGAGCTAGCGACCCTCCAATTACTTCTCGCGTTGGCCTGGAAATCTGCATACGACACCGGACGAATCTTCCCGCCCCACAAAGTCCATGGGCTTGTGAGTTCGACCCCAAATTCGCTCGTGCCTTGTTTCAGATCCTCCGGGTCTTGGTCCACCAGCATCCCGCCGCCGCCATAGAGACGGAGCCAGGCGAACAGCTCATAGGACAATTTCAGGTCGAGTTCTTCAAAGCTCAAATTGATTCTGTTGACCGGAGGCTGGCTGTTGAGGATGAATTCATCCCCCAGATGTGAACTCTGGTGATGCAGGCGGAGGAAGCCGGAGAAGGGGCCGGTCCGGTAGCTGGTGAGAAGCCCGACGGTATAATCGGCGTTCTGGAGGTCTTTCGATGAGGTCCCCACATTGAAAGTGCTGAAGACCCCGGCCTGGATCACGATTTCCCATTGGCCGCCCAGAGGAGCCGCATTGCGGTAGAGCGCGAACGTTTCACCGAAATTGGCCGCGAAGGTCTTCGTCGGCTCTTGGCCGGACGTAATGCGACGGTAGGCGCCGGAGAAATGAGGCCAGCGCGGATCGGCATGGAAAGGAGCAAAGAGGAGGTCGCGAGGAAGGAATTTTGACTCGGGCTTGGTGGGTTCTTGTGGAATGGGCGACGCCTCGCGGACATCGGTGTGAGTCTCGCCCTCTCGGATCTCCACTCGCACAACACCGGGAATGCTTTCCAACGCCGTCATGACTTTTGTTCGGTCGACCGTGCCGAGCGACTCGGCATTGACAATCACGACCCCCTCCTGCACCTGCAGAGATGCCCCGACTGCATTGAATTCATGTCTGAGGACAGCGGCGGCGTAGCCGGCGATGTAGGAATCGTCAACCGCGATCGTTTCCGACACAAGCCCTAGAAGGAGACAGAACACGTAGACCGTGACCTGTGTCGCGATCCTCCACATGCTGGAGGTAGCCAACTCGTCGACGCGCATGATTTCTTTGGGGTCGAGGATTTCAGCCATTACCAACTCACACTCAAGCAACGGAGGCAGCGATCTAACTGAGGCATTGAGAAAAGGCTGAATCAGGGCAAGAACATCAAGCCCGAAATCCTACGCAGCCATTTTACTCCCTATGCAAATCTCAGGATCGCTCGCGTTGGCTGCTCGAAACATAGGCCAGAAAGTCCGCACCGCACTTCATCTGGGAGGCTGTGGTATCGGGGATTGCCACATTGAAACGCTCTTCAATCTCGTACAGCAGACACACCTTATCCAGAGAGTCGAGCCCCAAATCTTTTAGCGGTGTCTCCAGCGAAAGCTCGGCCACGTTTGTTCGGGACAGACGTGCTGACATCTTGCCTCTGATCATCTGAATCAATTCGGCTGGTATGGCCTTCATCTGGTCCACCATGTAAAGACAAGCGAGATCTCGAAGCGGATTGGGGGCCTCACAATTAATCGATCGAAATGTCGCAGCATCGATGCCTGAAGACATGTTTCACGGCATTGGTCTCCGCGGCATCCCCTGCTGAGGGTGAGGTCGTGTGCGCATTGACGTTATCGATCGCATCGGGAGGAAGTCGCGTATCCGCGAGCGCGCGCTTCATACTATGAAGCAAGCGCCTTGCTAAACGAGTCCGCAAACAGGCCAGGAGAATATCCTTGCCGCATCATGTGTTCGACGAATCCGTCAAGGAGGGAGAAGTTCTCCGGTCTCATGCCCTGCATATTCCATTTGGACATGTTGCGCGGGAAGGATTGCCGATGCGAATGCACGAATTCGTAGGGGTGGCAATAGAACACCAGCCGCGACGTACGTCGGGAGATCCGGCGGACCATCCACTTCATCACCGGCAGACCGAGCACCCGGAGCGTGGCCATGTTGGTTGGGAGCAGGAACGCCGAGGGGGCCATCTCGATGATCGAGCTGTGTCCCGGCAGGCTCAGGTGGTATGACGAGAGGTGGTACGGCTCACTCGGAGCACGAAAGTATTTCAGGTAGTGCACCCGGCCGAAGCCGCAATCAAATCGCCTCGCCGGAACAGATGAATCGTAGCGGTATCCCTCGTTTTCGAGCGCGCGCAAGGTCGTTTCGCTGACCCACAAGCTCGGTGCGCGGAAAACTACGGGGCGAATCCCTGAGGCCTTCTCCACGGCCTCCGTGGCCAACCGGATCCATTCTCGCTGCTGGTCATAACTGGCTGACCTGAAGTCCTCGTCTTTCTCTAGGCTACCGTGTTCCCACCCATGCGTGCCGAGTTCGTGCCCTCGCCGCCGACAATCTCGGATCAGATCCGCATAGGTTTCCGCAAACCGCCCGGCAACAAAAATCGTGGCCTTGAGCTTCCGTCGATCACAGAAATCCAGCAAGCCTTCCAGTCCGACCTCGGAACCAGGGACCCAGTCAACATCGATGGTGAAGTGCCATGGCATGTGAGTATGTAGACGCATGTGATGTCGATGTTGAGATCAATCCCGAGGCTCAGAGCGAATTTGGGACGGAGTCCGGTGACTACACTATCTTGAAGCTATCCGGCTGGGCATGCTGGGATGTCGCAGGTTGTCGGAGACGAACACGGGTCGGCGACACCGTCTGGCTCACGTCAATGGTCTTTTCTTGACCCAGGATGCCCTCGATCTCCAGTAGTAACTCACTTCGGCACATCTCTCCTTGAAGGTAAAGAACCTGAGTATGGGAAGGCAGCTGCTCCTTGAGGATGTCGCTGACCGTCGCGAAGTGTTCTGGGTGTCGAATATAAATCTTGAAGAGGGCCTGCCCATACCACTGTCCGCGAGTGACTCCGTGGAGCTGCTCAGTATGTGTGATCAGTGCATTCAGGTTGTGGATTATTTCCAGGGTTTGTTTATGAGGCTCGCCGATGTGCTCACTCACATAACCGACCACGCTCGCCGTGCCGGCGATGAGCAGGTGGGACCCGGAGATGGATGGCTGCAGGGTGGCTCTCGCGAACGACGGGCTGCGCGGACCATAGACACGAGGATATTCGTACGCGCTCACCTGCCGCGGATTCTCGACGTGCGTTCCAGGCTGCCTAGCCGCCAGGAAATGGATTTTCAGCGGGCCAGACATCGTTCCAACGGCAGTCCCTGCAGGCAGGGTTCGAGGGAAGTCCGAAAGGCCCTCGGCCAGGGCCTGGTGTCGGCCGGCACAAAAGCGCTGGTACCGTTCCAGCCCGCCGGATTCAAGGTTGATGTGGGGGAAGTAATTCCACACCCGCAACAGATGAGGGTAGCCCAGGGCACGAGCCTGGACGAGTAGGCGTCGATAGGCGGTGTAGGTCACGATATCCAGCAGCGTGCCCGGGCTTTCTTCCAATTGCAATGCGCCAAAGAGCATCTCATCGTTCATTGCGCAGTGGATTCCCTCGGCCTGGTGATAGGTGACCGACAGTGTGCTCGTCCACACCTCGGCCAACGGAGGCCCGTTGAATTGTGGCAGATAGAGGCAGACAACCGGACAGGCACCCAAGCCCCTAGGCTCCCCGGGACTCCGGTCATAACGGACGATACCCAGGAAGTTAGATGGCGAGGCCTTCAGAAGTGTTTCGAGCCTTGCAGTCTCCACGTACCTCGTGCGACAAGCATGGGCATTGGACACTGGGATACGTTGAGCGGACGTCACCGGTGGCGACCAAACACCCCGATCCACAACGCACCGGTTTGACTTGGTTCGGCTCACACCGCTGATCTCCACTTGTGGTCGACGCTGCAACTAAGCCACCGAGTTCACCGCGTCATCCTTGACCTCGGTCACTTCAGAAGGGATTCTCTGCGTTCGTCGGCGTCGGTAAGGCAACCTTTGCCGCTTCCCCATAGGACACCTCCCTCGCGGGTCTTGGGCCTCATTTGAGGTATCCGTGAAAACCAGGGCTCGCTCGGTGTGACCCTACGCTACGGAAGCAGCGCATCTCCCGCTACGCTCGAGTACACCGGGGTGAAAATGAACCCTAATAGCGGGGGAAAATACCACATTACCGACTCGTCGGATTGCACGATCCGCACCTTCGTTGCACCAACTTTCTTGGCCTCATCGGCGAAACTCTGGACTGTAGCGTTCAGTGTGGCGTCTCCCCAGAGCGGTTTGACCATGAATAGGTTAACCGCGTAGTTCCTCGTGTTGATGTGCGTCAGCCTGTCGCCGTCCACCCCTTTTATGCCGCGCAAATTACCAGCGGTGTCGGATATTGTGCAGCCGGCCGCAACTCCCATGACAAACACGAGCATCGCCATAGCAGAATATCTCATTGTTTCCTCCTTTGGACACACGCCCAGTCGTGTGCAAATTCAGGTTAAATCTATCCAACTAGACAGACTGCAATCTGTTCGAAACTGCTCACATTTGAAGAATTCATCCGACAGCCAGCTTTACGCTCGCTCGGCTCGAAATCAACGATGCTTAATTAAAGGCAAACTTAGTCGTCGGCCCTGCTGGCTGTCTTGTCTAGTTCCTAACCGAGCTTCTCTATAGGGACTTGAGATATTCGGAGAGGTCCCGCGATTACTCGTCAGTCAGCCCCAAGGAGAAGTGCTTGTTGTAATGGTTGACCACATCGTTGGGTGTCGCGAAGCGACCGTCGTGGTAGAAGCCGTACGACTTCTGGCCGTTCCCGCTTCCGGCGCCGAGAACAGACAGCGAGGCCGGCGTGGCCTTAAAGGGGTTCCCAGATATTCACACGCTCGCCGGCAACTTCAAAGCGCTGTTGCGCATTGAAGACATTCTCCACTTCCTCTGGACAGGCCATGTGCACGACCCCGACGCCGAGGGAATGGCCATACGGATCCCTCAGGACTTGCGCGAGCACCACCGTCCCAAACGGGG
>JAHWYE010000142.1 GCA_020028195.1 Nitrospirota bacterium | reverse complement strand
AAATACGGCCGGCCGCTGAGATCCACCGTGACCTGCGCCAGGGTCTCGTCAAGCGGGATCGACGCCCATCCGAATCGGCGAATTCCCTCTTTGCTCCCGAGCGCCTGCTTGAGAGCATCGCCGATCACGATTCCGATGTCCTCGATCGTGTGATGATCATCAATGTCCGTATCGCCCTTGGCTTGAACCGTCAGATCAAAGAAGCCGTGCTTCGCCAACAGCGTCAGCATGTGATCCAGGAATGGAATCGTGGTCTGAATCTGGCCGCGTCCCGTTCCGTCCAGCACCAGCTCGACTTTGACCTGCGTTTCGGACGTGGATCGTTCGATCGTGGTGCGGCGGTTTGCCTGTGCCTTGCTCATGAAAACCGACTTTCGACTGATTTCGCGTGCGCGTCAAGCCCCTCCATCTGCGCAATGCGAGCCACATGGTCCTTCACCTTCGACAGCTCCTCTTTGCTATAGGCAATGATGTTGCTGCTTTTGACATAGTCGTGGATCGAGAGGGACGAGAAGAACCGCGCTGTGCCCGCCGTGGGCAAGACATGATTGGGACCAGCCACGTAGTCCGCCACAGCCGGGGGCGTGTACCGACCCAGGAACAAGGCGCCGGCGTGTCGGACTTTTTCCAGGTAGTCGAACGGTCGGTCCACTGAAAGCTCCAGATGCTCCGGGGCGATCTGGTTGGCCAGATCAATCGCTTCCTCCATACTGCCGACGACGAACGCGACTGCGTGACGAGCCAGCGACTTGGCGAGAATCTTCTGGCGTTTGAGTCCCTTGAGCTGTTCCTGCACCTGACGAACGACTTCCTTGGCCAGACGATCCGAGGTGGTGACGAAGAAGACCTGCGCCTCCTCATCGTGCTCCGCCTCGCACAGCAGATCCGCGGCGACGTGAGCGGCGTTCGCCGCCTCATCCGCGATCACCAGCAACTCGCTTGGACCGGCAACCATGTCGAGACCCACCGTGCCGTAGAGCAGGCGTTTGGCCGTCGCCACGTAGACATTGCCCGGACCGATGATCTTATCCACCCCCGCGATGGTCTTGGTTCCGTAAGCCATCGCGCCAATCGCCTGCACACCGCCGATTCGATAGACTTCGTCCACCCCGGCGATGTCGGCAGCGACGAGCAGGTACGGACTGATCCCTCCTTTCGGCATGGGCGTGCACATGACGACTCGTTTCACGCCCGCCACCTTCGCAGGAATCGCGCTCATGAGGACGGAGGAAGGATAGACGGCCTTCCCTCCCGGCACATAGAGGCCGACCGAGTCGAGCGGCATCACCACCTGCCCCAGCGTGGCGCCGCCGTCCTGGTACATCCAGGTCTTGGTCCGCTGCCGTTCGTGGAACGCCATGATTCGCTGGGCGGCATAGCGAAGCGCGTCCCCTTCTTCTTTCCTGATCTGGTAGTAAGCCTCTTTCACCTGTTCCGGACTGATGCGGAACTGGGTCGGCTTGAGCGTGACCCTGTCAAACTTCTTGGTGTATCGGATGAGCGCGCGATCTCCCCCGCGCTCGACTGCCTTGAGGATGGTCCTCGCGATGGTCTCGACTGGTCCGCTCTGGCGGTTGGATCGAGACGTGATGCGTCTGAGCGCTCCCTTGAATGCCCGATCCGTGCTCGCAATCACTTTCATCGCCGGTTCCTCGACACCTTACCGCCTCACCATCCGTTTGGCCGACACCCGCCGCGCCGCGCCAGCCACTTCCTTACCGTTTCTCCTGCGGTTTTGCAATCGGCTGTCCCTCAGCCTGGCGATCAGCCCTGTCAGGCTTTGATGTTTCATCTTCAGGCTGGCCCGATTGACGATGAGCCGTGCGGTGGACGTCGCAATGACGTCCACTTCAACAAGATTGTGGGCCTTGAGCGTTCTGCCGCTGGACACAAGATCGACGATGCGGTCGGCCAGTCCGACGACGGGCGCAAGTTCGATGGATCCATACAGCTTGATGATCTCGACCGGAATGCCCTTCTGGTTGAAATACCGTTCCGTGATGTTCGGATATTTGGTGGCCACCCGAAGCTTTGATGACAGGCGGTCCCGCAACTCCTGCCCCTTGGGCGCCGCCACTGCAATCTTGCAGGCCCCCAACTGGAGATCCAGCGGCTCATAGACATCCCGGTCCTGCTCCAAGAGGACATCCTTGCCCACCACCCCTGCATCGGCCGCTCCATACTCCACGTAGGTCGGCACGTCACTGGGCCTCACGATGAGCAACGTCGTGTTGGTTGAGGGGCAGGTAAAGACCAAGCGGTGGCTTTCCGCGGACAACCCTTCGCTCGTATACCCAGCCCGTTTAAACAACTCGAGGGTGGGTTCGAGCAACTTCCCCTTGGACAGCGCAATGGTGACCATGCCACTCACCCGGTTCCAGCGACGCCGGCGTCGCCTTTCACCCGCCGGATCACCGCCCCCAACCCGTACAACTTGTCTTCGATCCGCTCATAGCCGCGGTCCAGATGATACACCCGGGAGACTTGCGTGTCTCCGTCCGCGGCAAGCCCGGCGAGAATCAAGCCCGCGCTGGCCCGGAGGTCCGACGCCATAACCGGGGCCCCGGTGAGCTTCCCGATGCCATTCACGATGGCGTGACTCCCTTCCACTTTGATCTCAGCGCCCATGCGACGCAGCTCCGGCACATGGATGAACCGGCTCTCGAACACCGCTTCCGTGATGACGCTGATGCCCTCAGCCACACACATCAGGGCCATCATCTGGGCCTGCATGTCAGTCGCAAAACCCGGATACGCCAACGTCTTGACATCCACGCTTCGGGGCCGACGCGTGGCCTTGAGACGGACATGTTCCTTGCTCTCCGTCACTTCAACCCCGCTTTCGCGCAACTTCATGATGATCGCTTCCAGATGACCGGGCAGACACCCCTCGACACAAACATTGCCGCCGGTAATCGCCCCGGCAACCAGGTATGTGCCAGCTTCAATCCGGTCCGGCATCACTTCGTGCTCAGCCCCATGCAGTGCCGAGACACCGTCCACCGAAATGACATCCGATCCGGCGCCCGCGATCCTGGCTCCCCGTTTGCTCAAGAACAACGCCAGATCCACGATCTCCGGCTCTCTGGCCGCATTTTCGATCACGGTGGTCCCCTCAGCCAAGCAGGCCGCCATCATCAAATTCTCCGTCCCGGTGACGGTTGGCTGGTCCAGATAAATCCGTGCCCCATGCAGGCGTTTTGCCCTGGCCCTGATGTACCCGTGCTCGATACTGACCTCCGCACCGAGTTTCGCCAGACCGGCCAGGTGCAGATTCACCGGCCTGGTTCCAATGGCGCAACCGCCCGGCAGCGACACGGCGGCCTCACCCCAACGCGCCACCAAGGGCCCTAACACGAGAACCGACGCTCGCATGGTCTTGACAAGCTCGTAGGGAGCTTCGGTGGACCGGAGGAGCCCCGAACCAACCGAAATGCGGTTCCCCTCGCTCTTCACGGACGCCCCCAACATGCCCAAGAGCTTGCCCATGGTTTCCACATCCTTCACCCTGGGCACGTTGGACAGAACACAGTCTCCCCCTCCCAAGATGGTGGAGGCGAGGATCGGCAGAGCCGCGTTCTTGGCCCCACTGACCCTGACATCTCCCCGCAGAGGCTTGCCACCCGTGATGATGATGCGATCCATAGCCAGTATTGAGTGATGAGTGCTGAGGACTGAGGTGGTCTCGTCCCAGCACTCGTAACTCAGTCCTCAGAACTTTTTTGACAAACAGACCACCCGTTCAATTCCAGCAGCATCTCGCACCAGACCAGCTTGAGCATACCCGCCGTGGGCCACGGCAATCTCAGAGAGTGGCCCGGCCTGACCCTGACCGACCTCCAAGACCAGCAGTCCCCCCGGCGCCAGAAATTCCATCGCGCTTCCGAGCAGCTGATGGTGGAACTCCAGACCATCCATCCCGCCTGCCAGGGCGAGCCGCGGCTCAAACATTCGGACCTCTGGTTGCAGCTCGAGGAGTTCGCGATCCGGGATGTAGGGCGGATTCGACACGACTGCCGCAACCTTGCCCTCCAACCCATGAGCCCGAAGGGGCTCAAGCAGATTACCGACAAGAAATTGCACTCGATCCTTGACCCCGTGTCGCGCCGCATTGTGCTCCGCGACGCGCAGGGCAGCCGGCGATCGGTCCGTCGCGTAGAGCACAGCCGTCGGCAGGGCGCGGGCCACGGCCACGGCGATGCACCCAGACCCTGTGCCGATGTCCGCAATGATCGGCGGCCATGTGCGGAAGTTGTGCTGGACCACCTGTTCTACGAGCAGCTCGGTTTCAGGCCGTGGAATGAGGACGGACCGGTCCACGAGGAACTCCAGGCCACAAAACTCCTGCGAGCCGAGAATATACTGGAGCGGCTCTCGGGCAGCCCGCCGTGCAAACAGCTCCATCACGCGGTCCTGTTCCCTGGGACTTATGGTTCGACTCCCTTCCAGCCGAAGCGCCAGACGGCTGGTCCCCAGGGCGAACTCAAGGATCCAGATCGCTTCGTTTTCTGCGTTTGGGATTCCAGCGTCCGATAAGAGCGAAACCCCCGCGCGCAACAGCGCGGAGCGTGTCGTGGCCTTGGGTGCCGGCGCCGCGAGCTTCATCACGATTCCGGAGCAAGGGACTGTGTGCGGGCCGCCCGCAGGCCTTGCACGAGTTCCTCGAGATCCCCGGCGAGCACCTGTTCCAGCCTGTGGAGCGTCAGCCCGATCCGATGATCGGTGACGCGGTTCTGGGGAAAGTTGTAGGTCCGGATCTTTTCGCTTCGGTCTCCAGTTCCAACCTGTGAGCGTCGGTCCTGGGCGATCTCCGCCTCCTGCCTGGCCCGCTCCGCCTCCATGATCCGTGCGCGAAGCGTTCTCATGGCCTTGGTTCGGTTCTTGAGCTGAGAACGCTCATCCTGGCAGGTCACCACGACACCGGTGGGAATGTGGGTAATCCGGACCGCCGAGTAGGTCGTGTTGACGCTCTGGCCACCCGCCCCCGAAGAACAGAAGGTGTCGATCCTGAGATCCTTGGGATCGATCTGAATGTCGATCTCATCCACTTCCGGCATCACCGCGACCGTCACGGTTGAGGTATGAATGCGCCCGCTGGCCTCGGTGGCCGGAACTCTCTGCACCCGGTGAACTCCGCTCTCGTGTTTCAAGTGCCCGTAGGCCCCTTTCCCTTCGATCAGCATGACCACTTCCTTGTAGCCGCCGATCCCCGTTTCGTTGGCCTCAATGAT
>JAHWYE010000018.1 GCA_020028195.1 Nitrospirota bacterium | reverse complement strand
ACACGATAGACCGGCGTCGTGAGCTGGGCCCACAGTTTCGACAGCTCAACCTGCCTTTCCCAGACGCCCAGTTGTTCCAGTTCCTCACGATCCATAGACTGCCTTCTTCATCCTCAACCGGCACAATCAGGCGACCCACAGAGTGCCGGCTGAGCGCGCATCGCCCGACGCCTTTAGCGACTGGGAGCCACTTCGAAGCTCTGGACAAGCTGGTGGAGTCGCTCCTGCTGCTCAGGCTGCAGACGGATGAATTCAAGTCCGCATTCCCGTCCAATTGACCACCGAGCGACTGCCAGGTCGATCTTCAAGGGTGAGTCCTGTTGAGGCAGATAGACGCGGAGCTCTAGATAGGCCCCTGTTGGAACGGTCGCGTCGCTTCGAACCTTACACCCGCCCATCGAAAGGTCAACCACTTGCCCATCTCCGGCTGTGTGGTCTCCTGAGAAAGAACATTCGAGCTCAACTTGGAAGCGTGCGTACTTGCGTGATTCCATGAGACCCTCACTCGTGAACCAGCGGAACTCTCGCTGGTCCGTGACTTCGTTGGCAACCGGGCCTGCGCTCGTTCACACGAGGCGAGCACCCATTTCGAGGTCTCTGACCACTTGGCGCAGTCGCTCCCGCTCATCCGTCTCGATGCTGGTGAATTCTAGGCCGAATTCCTGTGCACGCGCCCACCGCACGGATGCCAGTTGGACCTGGATCGGCGGTTCATGTTCTGGCACATGGATGCGCAGCTCCAGGTTGATCCCTGGCTGCACATTCGTGTCGCTGTCCACTCGACACCCCCGAATTGACAGGTCGAGCAGCGTCCCTTCTCCGCCAACGACATGGGCGGATGTGAATGAACTTCGAAATTGAACCGGAAAACGCGGAAACTTGCGGAGATCCATCAGCACTTCCTCCCTCCGTCGGCATGACTGTCATTCCTATACTGGTTCTCCCGGGAGCTGCAACTGTCTCCTGCGGACCCAATGTCGTGCGCTCACGGATTCGCCGCCGCGTAGTCGGTCGCGAACTGTGCCAGGTGGCTGTTGAGCTGATCGAGCACGCTGGTTTTGGCTTTATCGCGGGTCCCGTGTATGTATGATTCGAGGTCGAACGCGCGGGCGTCAATAGGCTCCGAGCTGTCGATAAAAGTGGCCTTGCGCCGGACTTCAAAAGCGACATGGCCGGCGAATCCATCGAAGGTTCCTGCGGCGATATTCTGCATGAACACTTTGAAAACAATTCGGTTGGAGCAGGATGGGTCAACTTTGAGCCGTGGGAGTTTTGCCTTGATCCCTGTGAGAAGGGCCTCACGCAGGGAGTCGGTTGTAATCCCAAAGGACAGTCCAGATTCCATGACGGCAGCTTGAACGGCGACACACTCAAGCTTGCGGAGCTTTGGGTCTGCCAGAGCGGGCTCGGTCATCGTCAGGAGCACGCCAACCAGACCCCATGCCAGGCACAGACTCGTACGTGTTGTCAGGTGCATGGTCATTCAGCCCCCTTGCTGTGAAACTTGTTAGGAAAAGCCCTCACCCATTCGTGGTCTGGCAAGGCTAAGAGCAGTTTGGCCGAAGGAGCGGGCCCCGCTCCTCCCATTCTGATCGTGCGGGCTCTGCGAGCAAGAAGAACGGTCTAGCTGTCCCCTTATCCCTTGATGTTTCCGATCGGCCTCAACTCTGCTACCTTCTTGGTGATGCCGGCACGATCGACGGTCTCCACCACGTCCGAGATGTTCTTATAAGCGAACCCGGCCTCCTCGGCTAGCCCGGACATGGAGACCGCCTTCACGATAATGCCGCGTTGCGCCATCTGCTGCTTGAGTTGCTCCCCCCGAACCGATTTCTTGGCCTGAGCGCGGGACATCGTGCGACCGGATCCGTGCATCGTTGACCCAAAGGTCTCGCGCATCGCCTGATCGGTTCCGACAAGGAGGTAGGAGCCGGTCTCCATCGAGCCCCCGCAGATCACCGGCTGCCCGATCTCCCGGTATCGGTCCGGCAATTCCTGTCGTCCGGGTCCGAACGCCCGTGTCGCCCCCTTTCGATGCACCACCAACTCGCCTTCCTCGTAGCGCTCGACTTTCGCGATATTATGCGCCACATCGTACACGACGTCCATGCCAAGTGACTCAGCGGGACGGCCGAACACGGCGCCGAACGCCTCACGGACCTGATGCGTGATCACCTGCCGATTCGCGAACGCGCTGTTGGCGGCGCAGTTCATCCCCGCGAAGTAGTCCTGGCCTTCTGGCGATCGGAACGGCGCGCAGGCCAGTTGCTGATCTTTGACCACAAGGCCGTACCGCCGCATGGCCTTTTCAAACACCTTGAGATAGTCGCTGGCGACCTGATGACCGAACCCGCGTGATCCGCAGTGCACCATCACCACGATCTGATCCTGACCGGTGATCCCGAACGCGGCCGCTGTCTGCGGATCGAAGATCCGGTCGTTGGAGGCGACTTGCACTTCCAGGTAATGGTTGCCGGATCCCAGAGTGCCGAGTTGGCTGATGCCCCGCTCCACCGCCCGGTCGCTGACCTTGGAAGGATCGGCTCCAGGAATACAGCCCTGCTCCTCGATTCGGCTGAGATCCTCATGCCAGCCGTATCCCTGTTCGACGCACCAGCGGGCGCCCTTGCACATGACCTCTTCGAACTTCAGCCGGTCCAACCGTACGAACCCTTTCGAGCCAACGCCGGCCGGAACCCTCCGAAACAACTCCGTCATGAGCTGTTCCAGTCGAGGCTGCACGTCCGTCAATGTCAGATCCGTTCGGATCAAGCGCATGCCGCAGTTGATGTCGTACCCAACCCCGCCGGGCGAGATGACACCGTCGTGCGGATCGAAGGCGGCCAC
The DNA here is from genome assembly GCA_020028195.1 of Nitrospirota bacterium. Lineage (GTDB taxonomy): Bacteria > Nitrospirota > Nitrospiria > Nitrospirales > Nitrospiraceae > NS-7. The sequence continues at coordinate 9,095 of JAHWYE010000018.1, read as the reverse complement.
CCCCCCAATCGGAAAGCCGTAACCCCAATGCCCATCCGGCATACAGAGGGCATAGCGCCGGATACCGGGCAGGCAGGCGACGTTCGTCACCTGCTCGAACACGCCGCTGTCCATGCTGGCCAGGATCTGTTTAGTCGCATAAATCCGGGCCGGCACCAGCATACCGGCTTTTTCAGAGGCAGGAATCTCCCAGATTTCGTCCGCGATCCGGTTGACCTGCATGTCGGTATTCAGTTTCATCGGACAATGTTGAATTCTCAGTTTTGAATTATCAATGACATGCACGGCCTTGATTCACGATTCAACATGTTTAGATGTCGAGCACCACGCGCGCGACCCATCGGTCATCGTCGTGTCGCACGTCGTAGAGATGTTTGGTCACGGCTTTCACATCGGCTCGCAGTTCATGGCGCTGGGCATCAATTAATTCTCCTGTGAGGGTGCCGCGGGCTTTCCATCCGCCGTGGGGCCGATCTTCGGTCACCACTGCGGTGGCTTCGTGGAAGACCACTCCATGGACATCTTTGAGATAGACGATGTCCGACAGCCAGTCGAAGAGCAACGATGCAAGATCGGGAGCCTGGTGCTCCATCTCCCGGCGCCAGCTGGCTGAGACCGTGTCGGGATTGACCATGGTCTCGATGACGGCTCGCGTGGCGGCCAGGAAGAGTTCGGAAGGGGAATCGCCGATCGCCTCAAATGCGGCATCGGCCAGCGCGACATCTTCCAGAAACGTGAATTGGTGCGTCACGGATGGTTTCTGCCTGGCAAGCGAGTGGCTCCCCCCAGGGCATTGAAGATCGCGCGAACCTGGCCGATGCCGGCAATGGGATGAGCGAACGGGTTTGGAACTTTGCCCTTCATGAGCATCCTGAGCCCCAACGGGATCACGCTCAGCATCCGCCTGAGATTGAAGCGTACGATCTTGAGCGGCATGAGGGCCTCATTGAGCCGGCCATGGCGTTCAACGATGTCGGCAAAGCCGGTGATATGCCGGGCCCCGCCGCTGGACACAAGCCCCGCACCAAGAGCCGCGCGCCGCAGACGGATGATGGCCTCCATGGGCTTCACGTCCTTTGGACAGACCTGGACGCAGAAATTGCAGCGGACGCAGTCCCAGATTCCGTTTTCTTTGTCCAATTCGGTCAGCCGCATCCTCTTGGACGCAGCGGACTCGCGAGGGTCGGCCAAAAACCGGTCCGCCTTGGCCAGTGCCGCCGGTCCGAGAAACCCTTTCGACACTTCATGCGTCGTGCAGGCTGCGACGCAGGCCCCGCACATGATGCAGGCGTCCACGTTGTGGAACTGATAGCTTCCAGGCAACAGGGCCAGGAGACCGGCCCCCTGCTCGGCCTCAGTCCGTGGGACAGTCGAAAGCCATGGGGTCACCCCTTGGATTTTTCCCCAAAACGAGGACATGTCCACCACCAGGTCCTTGATGACCGGGAGATTGCGTAAAGGGGCCACCACGATTTGCCCGTGACGTTCCCATTCCTTCCGGACCGAAGTCCGGCAGGCCAGTTTCTCCTCCCCATTGATCTCCATCGCGCAGGAGCCGCAGATCGCAGACCGGCAGGAGTACCGCAATGACAAGGTCCCATCCTGCTCGTTCTTAATGCGGATCAAGGCATCCAGCACGGTCATCCCACGGCCGACCTCGAGACGGTACTCTTCCTCGTGGCGATGGGTATCCGTTTCAGGATTCAACCGGGTGATGGCGAAAGTCAGGCGCATACTTCAGTGCTGAGGGCAGAGTGAGGAGTGCTGAGAGAAGGCGGGAACGGCTGGATCGCTTAGGAAGTCTGCGTGAACCTTAGTCCTCAGCACTCAGTCCTCAGTCCTGCGGCTGTCAGTCCAGCTCGAAGGTTTTCGGAAAATCGGTTAGATTTCGACAGCCGTCCTTGGTGACCAAGACCATGTCTTCGATCCGGACCGCTCCCAGTCCGGGGTAGTAAAGCCCCGGCTCCACGGTGACGACCTGGCCTTCTTGAAGGATTGACCCTTTGCGGCTGATGCGTGGGGCCTCATGAATCTCCAAACCGACGCCGTGGCCGGTTCCGTGAAAATAGCCTTGCATGCGTCCATTGACCTGGCCGGTTTTATAGCCGGCGGCTTCAAAGCGGTCACAGATCCCCTGGTGGATCTTGGTCCCATCCGCGCCGTCGCGGATTTCTGCGATCGCCGCTTCCTGAGCATCCTTCACGACGCGGTAGAGACGCTTCAGTTCCGGTGAGGGCTTGCTTCTGACCACAGTTCGAGACATGTCGGCGAAGTAACGGGTCTGGGCGGAGCGCGGGAACACGTCGAAGATGATGCTGCGATCCACCGGCAGCGGGCCGCTTCCTTCGTGATGGGGGTCACAGGCTTGCTCTCCTCCCGCGACGATCGTGTGTTGGGCCACGCAGTCCTGCTCCATCAGCTTCACGTTGATCAACTTCTTGATCCGTTCCGATGTCAGCGGCGCACCATCGAGCCAGAGCATGCCATCTCGAGGGGAAGCGGCTCGCAACGCGTCGTGGGCGGCCGCCACCGCTTCTTCCGTTGCGCGCTGGGAATCTTCGATGTGGCGGACTTCTTCATCGGTCTTAATCGCACGGCGTTCAAAGAACGGCTCCAGCCTGCTTTCGAGCTGATAGCCGAGTTCCTGGAGCTTGGCGGCATGGCCATAGGGGAAATTGGTCGGCACCAACAGCCGTTTGATCCCGTGGGGGTGCAGCACGGCGTGGACGATTTCGACCGTGCCGGGAGCGGACACGCCCTGGGCACGCACTTGCGCTTCCAGCTCCGCATAGGACAGCACACGATCAACAGTGGCCTGGCTGCGTGCCCGATCTATCTCGAGATCGCTCATCACCACCATCCGCTCTCCCTTGACCTCAAGAAAAATGAATGGATCCGGAGCCATGAATCGCGTCGCATAGTAGAGGTTCGAATCCAACTCGCTGGCGGCAATCATGAGCGTGGCCCGATCCACGGTTGTCAGACTGTCTCCGCTGACGATCAGCATACGTAGAAGGCTCAGTAGAGAGGTTTGCCTATGACGATGCTATCACGGGGTGCAGGGAGGGTCAAGGCAACGGCGGCGCTGTAACTTGGGGCACCTGGCTCGTTTCCGGAACAGGGGTCTCGCTCCCGCTTGGTGCGATCGCTTCTTTGGGCAGCATCACGATATTCTTCAGCACGTCGAGGGCAAGCTGGGCCAGTCCGCTCAGGCCGGCCGTCAAGGACTGAAGCGGCAAATACGTGACGTCCGGGTCCTGGATGGAACCTTTCACTTGAAAGAGAGCCGTGGCCAGTCCTTTGCGATCGCCGGCCAGCAGCTTCCCGAACAGAGGGATGCTCTTCATAAGCTCCGAATACGAGCCGAACGGGCTGACCGCCATGACGAAATCCAGTTGGTCGGTTGGAATATCATAGTTGCCGGCTGCCGTGATCTTAAGCACCGGGCTGTTCACGACGATATTCTCTGTTTCCACCCGACCGTTCCTGACCACGATTGCGGCTGTGATCTTGTCGAACGGCAGGCCGTCTTTCTCCAAATCCATTTTCCCCTGGAGCAGCATCGGGAGGCTCAAGATGTTCAAGATCTTCCAGATGACCTTGGACTGCAGAATCCGCCCATCTTCGATCAGGAGGTTCGTTCTCCCGCTCAGGCTGTGGGAGACCCCTTGAGGATCCCGACCGTTTCCACGGAGGGTCCCCGTCAGCCGGAGATCCCCCACGACCCGGTGCTCCTTCACGCCGAAGAGATGGGTGAACTCTTCGAAGGGCACGCCGGCGATTCGGACGGACACTTCGCCGTCGGCAGGGTTCTGTTTCGGCATTTGCATGACCAGACGTCCGGCGATATTTCCTCCGTCGGATTGTCCGGTGATTCGATCCACATCAAGCACGCCATCGCCGATGTTGATCCGGCAGGACAGGTTCGAAAAGAGGAACTGTTTATACATCCCCCGATCAACGCTGACCGTTGCGACCAGCCTCGTGGACTCGGCGAGTGTTTCCAGCATGTCACGAAGGGGAGACCGTGCGCCCTTCGGGATCAACAGATCAACATCGAGCTGGGATGATTCGACTTTCATCGTGATGGTCGGTTTCGTGTGCAGGTTTCTGATCACTCCGGACAGGCTGGCATCGGTGTCATTGACCCGGAACGTCAGCCGCTTCAACTCTGCTCCGTTTCGCACCAGTTTGAGGCGCAGGTAGAGATCCTTCACCGGGCCATCAAGCCTCTTGTCTATGACGAGCCCATTCGTCAGCGCGACCCAGCCGGTAGTCTGCCATGTTCTCCAGTCCTTCCCCTGCCCTTTGATGTCGAGTGAGATTTCCAGAGTGCCGCCTTCGAGTCCGCCTAGCGTGATCCAGTCCGGCAACGTCGCCAGGGAGATGGGCCCGGTCACCAGCGCTCCGTCGAGACCGAATTGTGCTCCGAACTGCATCTTCCCTTTCGCGGCCAGCCGAAGCGACGGGAGCACCACTTCCGCTTGGCCGGCCCAGAGCGTCGCATCACGGGAGAGCGTTCCCTCGAATGTGATCGAAGTCGGCGCGCCCGCCGGCTTCTCGCCGATGCTTGGCAAAGTAAGCTTTGCGTCGGTCAACCCCAGTTCGCCTTGAATGTGCGGGGTACTCGTCGGTCCCGATAGCACGGCGGTTGCGCCGATAATTCCCTGCACAACCGACTCGAGGTGTGTTCCCGTGGGCAGGAGCTGAATCAGTTGGCTCGCATCGGTTCTGGCTCGTACTGTAAGCCCTTTGAACGCGTTCTCGTTGCCCCCCGTGATCGTTCCCTGGATCTCAAATTGGGTCTGCCCCAACTGCCCGCCTAGCTTGTCGAATTCCGTGCCGTTCGGGGAAAACAACAGACGACCGTGCAGGCCCAGGACAGGATCCGGCAGAGCAGGACTGCGGAAGCTGATGTTCCGCGCGACAAACTCTTGGCTAACGAAGGTTACTTCCTCTGGTTTATTGAGGGGGCCTACGATCTGAAAGGTCGGGAACGCGATGCCCTCGACCTCCCGCAGCTCTGCCAAGGCTTTTGACAGACGATCGGATGGGACCGTCTTGGCCAGGAGAGAGACCAAGTCGGCTGCAGCCATGTCTCCCGTCACCTCCATTTCCAACCAAGGACCGGCATCCAGAAACGACACCATGGCTTTTCCTGAGCTGACCCGCACCGGCCCGTATCCACCGGCCATGTCCGCCACTCTGACCCGGCCCGCCTCGATGAACACCGTGCCCGACAGATTCCGTGCCGGCGTTCGATTCCGCCCGATGAGCATGTGGCCTTGTCGGACGCGGAACTCGCCGGTCAGGGACGGCCGGAGTTCTGACGATGCGGAGCCGGTGACAGTGGCAGAGATCGCTTCCACTGTGCCCTTGATCTCCCGCCCTTCCATGACGGTCTGCAGTTGGGGATGGACCCACTGCGCCGGAACCAGGTTCAGCAGCTCGTCCAGTGCCACCGGAGACGATGAGAAGGTGAGCGAAAAGGTGGGTTGAGCGGTCATCAATCCTGACACGCTGGCTTGTCCGCTGAGTGACAGGTGCTCGAAATTGGCCTTCATGTCGGACAACACCATGTCGTATCCGGCGACGCCGGGTACCAGATTGATCTGGCCCCGAAGATTCGCCGAACCCCGGATTCGATCCGGAACCGGTCGCGAGCCTAGAAAATCTGCGACCTGTCGAAGGTGTACGTTCGTTGCCTGGGCGGTGCCTTCGAACTGGAAGATCGGCACTGCCCCTGTGGCATCCTCCTGAGCCATCCTGACGGGAGGCTCGGTTCGGATGACTCTCCCGGCGAGCGACAGGGCGGACGCGCCTTGGGCGTCGGGGATCGCCGCGGACAATCGCACGTCGGCCCGGTTGCTGTCCGGTCGGGCCGACGTCACAGCGTCCAATGCGCTCATGCGGATGGACCGGACTCCGTCAGGGCGGGACTCGTCAACAATGGTGACCTCCCCGTTGATCAGAGTCGTCTCGCGGACAAGCAGCAACCACGCGAGCGGATTGCCCTCTGCCTGGTCCTGGGTTTCCCCTGTGTCTGGGAACGAAAGGAAGTTCCAGTGTCCAGCCTGATCGCGGCGCAGTTCCACCTGGAGTTCTTCGACGGTTAATCGTTTGCCGACCACTCGATGGCGTAAGAGCGGCAGGATGCGCAGAACCAGATCACACCGTTTCGCCTTCAGAAAGACACGCGAGGGGTCCAGGTCTCGGACCACCACTTGGAACAACACGAGCTGGATGCGGGGAAAGATTTTGAGGCGCGCCTGCCCGACCTCTATCTTTCGGCCTAGGTTCCCTTCTAACTGTTGGAGGAAAAAGCCCTGGATGTAGTCGGGGCCTAGGAAATACGGGAGGGTGAAGCCTGCAACCACGCCGAGCAGAAGAATGGCAACACAGCCAAGAATCAGAGCCCTTACACGAACGGTTACTCCTCCTCCTGGAGCCGCGGGTGCGAACCTTTCCTCCTCTCGGGCCAAATAGGTGATTTTGGCCTTCCTCTTCATCATCATCAGCCTCGTGACCTACAGAGACCGCGTGAACATCAGGGTGTCGGCTCGCCGGTTGATGCCGGCCCTGGGTCTCACTGAGCGCCAATGGGCCAGCTGGTTTCCGCTCTTGTTGGTGGCGCGCGCTCTGTCAGATTTCCGGCGGCCAACAGGGACCAGGCAGATAGGTGTACTTCTTATCTTACAGAATCAGGAGGAGGAAATCTAGAAAGGGGGCCTTCCGTCAACCCGTGACGCTCCCAGCGGCCAGAGCTGTGATTCCGGAACTGGTCAGATTCCAATCAACTGGCGATAATACGCCCGCCTCTTGGCCCATTGTTTCTTGCCACCGGCCTTTGCTAGAGTCATATCCATGACCATCAAGTTTGAGAAGAAAGACCCTCGGGCTGTCATCTCGACGAAATTCGGCCAGATGACGATCAAGTTCTATCCCGATGACGCTCCGAGGCATGTGGACAACTTCCTCCAGCTTGCCAAGATGGGGTTCTACGATGGCACGACGTTTCACCGCGTCGTGCCTGGGTTCATCATCCAGGGCGGCGATCCCTTGAGTAAAGAGCCGGATCGCATGCTGCACGGCAGCGGTGGGCCCGGCTATTGGTTGAATCCTGAACCGAGCGACCGTCCCCACAAGCGCGGCGCGATGTCCATGGCGAAGGTGCCGAAGGAAAGCAATAGCACCCGTGATTTTAACGACAACGGCTCCCAGTTCTTCATCTGTGTCCAGGACTCGAGCGGGCTGGATCGTCGCTACACCGTTTTCGGCGAGGTGATTCGCGGATTGGATGTCGTTGATAAGATCGTGGCTCTGCCGCGGGACGATTACGATAACCCCCTTGAACCCATTCCAATGACGGTCACGGTGAAGGAGTAGAACCGATGGCATATGGCGTATGGCCAAGGCGAAAGCTTCCGGCCATCGGCCATAAGCTATAAGCCATCAGATCTTCGGCTTAAAAGAATGCCATGCTAGCGTACGTGACAGTCGAGTTGAACTGATCCGTCACGCTGCGGTCATAGCGAAGCACCTGCCCCTTCTCTGCCTGGATCAGCTTTAACAGAGTGTAGATTGCCGAGAAGCCAGAAATCCGACGGCGATCCTCTTCCTTGTGAATGAACTGCGCAAAGGCGTCCCCGTTCAGCTCCTCGACGGTTTTCAGCATCTCCAAATCAGTCTGCATGCACCGGTGGAAGGAAAAATCGGTGGGCGGCGCGGAATCCCCATACCGCATGCCGATGTGAGCCAGTTCGGCGCTGGCTATCACACAGGCCTCTTTGCCCGACTCTGCCATCGCGCTTGTGAGCAGGCTGATAAAGGTTCCAACCCTCTCCGCCGCGGGCCGGAGTGCTGGGTCGATCAAACAGGCCGGTGGAAAGGCGCACAAGACCGGAAGAATCGTCATCGGCTTAGTGCTCCCGACCGTGTGCTGGAGGAACGGGAGCTGAAACTCGATGGAATGCTCATTGCGGTGGCTGCTGTCTTCTTCGAAGAAGAGCTCGCCACCTTTTTGTCTGAAGCGGTCGAGCACTTCCCGGTTGACTGGCACGATCCCCAGGGGCGTCTCGAAATCCTTGTCGGTGACCGCAAAGCAATTTTTGAGACCGGCGTGGCAGGTGCCGAGGATCACAAAGAGGTCCGGCGTCTCAGCTTCCCACAGTTCCTTATAGGCCCAGGCATAGATCGGCCCGGCCATCGGCAGCTCATAGTGCGGCGCCACGATCCCCTTGATCCTTTTTCCTTTGTTCGCGGATGGCTTGAAGTCCGGCCCTTCACGGGATGAGAGAAATCCCTCAAGCTGCGCTTTGAGTTTCTCTCGGTCCCCCTCGTAACTCTTGCCCGCAAAGGCGGCTGGCCTCAAGGGAGTCAGGCGGTACGCGGTCTGCGCATCGCGCTTGGCAGCTTCAACCCGTTCCCCCTCGAGAAAGAGCTTCTCATCCAGATCGGCCACCAATTTCTCCAGACGATCCGGCATGAAGAACTCCCCGAACTTCTTCAGGTACTGGGCGCCGATCTGGTCCAGGGAATGCTCGCCGTCGAAGTGTTGCAGCAGATAAAAATAGTTGAGGGGGACGACGAGTTTTTCCGCGGACAGTCCGGTGGGATCCCAGAACAAGACAAATTGTTCGTCCTTGTCCTTGATCGGAGAGAACTGCAGGTTCCGCAGAAGCGGAAATTGCTTGGGGTCTTTCGCCGAGTCTGCCATGCCGGATCACGATCCCTTCGCTTGGAAGGCATTGTAGCGGAGCCGGAATCCCGGTCGCAACGAGCGTCCCCCGAGCCTCACCGGCTCATTGCTGGTCCGGTGGCGGTTCTTCCCGCCGACGGCTCCAGAGGAACAACGTCGCCACCGTGGCCAGTCCTAACCACAGGGACGCTCTTCCGTACTGGGGAACAGCGTATTCCTTCAGATCGGAAAGACGGCCGATCAGGAGCGACATGCGGGCCATGACCGTGTAGCCGAAAGCAGCCCCGAACGCGACCATAAGAAACAAAATGCCGGTCCGCGCCGCCACCCTGACCGGGCCTGTGTGCTCGATCGAGAAGAAAAAGTAGAACAGCACCGAGACGACGCCGATGAGCAG
>JAHWYE010000141.1 GCA_020028195.1 Nitrospirota bacterium | reverse complement strand
TCTCCGGCTTGATCAGCACCGGATTAAAATCACTATGTGGAGCAAGCCGGCATGCTGCTGCCTGGACCGCCTGGGCCCGCCCAATCTCTTTCCCGTCAGGCGTGACGAAGGAGTTATTGGACATGTTCTGTGCCTTGAACGGCGCCACCCGAAGTCGCCGACGGACGAAGAGCCGGCAGAGTGCCGTGACCAGCACGGACTTTCCTACGTGGGACGCTGTCCCTTGAATCATGAGGATGCGTGCAGCCATCTTTCCCAGTACCAAGTAACGAGGACTGAGGGACGAGATTTTCGACTCAGTCCTCAGCACTCATTGCTCAGCCCTTATTTATTTCGCGCTCCCACAGAAACTCCGCCTCACCTTGGGTCTTCGCGACCCAGCGGGCCAGCACGAAAAGTGTGTCGCTGAGCCGGTTCACGAACTTGACAATGACGGGATCCACCGACTCTTCACGGGAGAGCCGCACACAGTCTCGCTCCGCCCGACGGCAAACTGTCCGCGCCTGATGGAGAAACCCGGACACCTTGCCGCCTCCAGGCAGGATGAACTCTTTGAGCGGAGCCAGGTCTTTCTGGCATTCATCAATTAACTTTTCCAAACGGGTGACGTCCTTGGCTGTGACCTGTGGCATATTCTTGAAAGTCTGACCTGGTGCGGTTGCCAGAATTCCGCCCGTGTCGAACAGTTTGTTCTGTATCCACCGGAGTTCTTCCTCCAGACGGACGGCATGGGCGTGAACGCTGGCCCTCTCAGCGTTAAAGACCCGCACCACGCCGACCAAGGAATTGAGTTCATCCACAGTCCCGTAGGCCTCGACCCGCAGACTGTCCTTCCAGACCTGCTGCCCACCGGCCAGTCTCGTCCTCCCTGCGTCGCCGGTCCGCGTGTACACCTTCGTAATCCGCATGCTAACTGTCTCCTTAGCGGTGGGATCGCTCTCTCAATAGTCCGGGCTCACCGGTGCTGACCATTTGCAAGCACGAGGGGCAGAGGCAGTCTTGATAGCGTGAGGCAATCCAATCGTGCTGCGCGTCGGTAATGGTAATCTGAACCGTCGTCTTGGCAACCCCGCTGTAGGTGCCTGCGAGATCAATCGTGAATAGTTCGTCATGCGATGCTACAGTGGCATATCAAAATTCATCCTCACGCCCCCAAATATCGACCGGATCGGAGTCCCGAAGAAAAGAACCTCTTCGTATTTCTCGTTGAAGAGGTTGTCAGCACGCGTATAGACCTGAATTCGCTTGTTGACATCATAGGTCGCGGAGATGTTCCAGACATAGAACTGCGGGAGCGATTCCTCGTTGAGGGTATCGTTAAATCGTTGCCCGACGAACCGACCCTCCAGGTTGACCCGCAGCGGCTCGATCGGTTGATAACTGAGTATGGTGGACCATTGGTTCAATGGCCACTTCGGCAGTTGTGTTTCTGGGCTGTTTGTTAGATTCTGCGCGTCGGTGTAGGTGTATTGAAACTGCAGATCCAAGCTCTTGATCCACGGCTGGTCTCGCACGAGTTTGAACTTCGCACTTGCTTCTACCCCCGTAGCTCTCGAAAGGCCAATATTCTGAGCGCAGAATCCGAACAGAGTGAAGCCACAAGCGACGGGATCGGATACAGCCAAAATGAGATTGCGATACCGTGTCCAAAAGTAGCCGACACTGAGGACCACTCGATCATTGAACAATGTTTGATCGACTGCCACATCCAGCCCTTGGCTCTTCTCCGGTTGTAGGTTGGGATTGCCGAAGTCGGGGAAGAACAATTGGTTGATGGTAGGAGCGCGGAATCCAGTCCCGTAGCTACCACGTAGCTTGGTGCCGGTCTCTTGATGGAGGTAGCCGCCGGTCACGCGATACGTCGTCGCGCTTCCGAAGACATTGTACTCGTCCTGCCGAATGCCCGCGGTCCCGAACAGGCGATCCCAGAGATTCAGCTGGGCTTCGGCAAACCCCGCATTGCTGGAGATGATCTTGTTCGCAATGGTCGTCATGTTCGTGATGAGATCGATATTCTCGCCTTGTTGTTCACGAAACTGGTAGCCGGCCGTCAGCAACAACGGTTTGCCGAGTTGAAAATTGTGCTGCCATTCAATCCGGTTGCTCGTCGTGTCGATCTCGGAGTTTAACGGGAAGGGCACCCCCGCGACTCCGGTCACCAGATTCCGGTCGACCGTTCCAGAACGAGAAACAAGGTTATCGGTAGCGCGCGACAAGGTCAGCTTTTGTGACCACCAACTGGAGATCGATTGCGTGAAGTTCCCAGCGAGGATATATTGCTTACTTTCGCTTTTCGCGCCGAGGACGTCGGCGGGATCGGATTGGAATGTCGCAAAATTGAATGCGAAGCCGTCAAGGTTCACGATTCCGTTCATCCACCGGAAATCGAACTCCAAGCGTCCTTCCTTCGGGAGTGCGACCCCGAGCCGAGCAGATCCTTGCCAGTTGTGGTATCCATCCCGCTCAGTCGCGCCACGCCGATAATTGATGGCCGAGAAGCTGGCCGAATGCCAGCGGGAAAGCGACAGGGCGAAGTCCACTGGTCCTTTCTTACCAGTCAGATTGGCACCCTCCCGAAGCGTATTGAAGGAACCGTACTCAAAGAAGCCAGCGATGTTAGGGGTGTCACGACCGCGCTTCGTAGTGATGTTGATCACTCCGCCCATGGCGTCCGACCCCCACAGCATACTCTGGCTTCCGCGCAGGATTTCAATCCGCTCGATGTTGTCGGTCGTCAAATGAGCGAAATCGTAGCTGCCGAGCGTGGCGCTATTGACGATCGCCCCATCGATCAAGACGAGAGTCTGCTCTGGAGTTCCTCCGCGCATCCGAACATCGACGAGTGTGCCAGGTCCACCGCTTTGAAATACCGCAAGCCCCTGGGCGAGGCGCAGCGCTTCCGCAACTGTTTTCACTCTCCGCTGTTGCAGCTGCTCGCCAGTAATGATCTCCACGGCACTCGTGACTTGCTTGACCGGAATTTCCGTCTTGGTCGCGCTGACCACCACTTCTTCTGTTTTGACGACCTCCTCTGTGCTCGTCTCTTCAGCGTGACCACGCCCTGGCCCCACCATCCAAGCAAGCAATACGCCCGAGGCAACCAATAATGCGCGAACATAAATAGACGGCTCCATAACCCACCTCCCTTATGCTCGAAGGGTTGAGTGGAATGGTCCGACAGCTGGATCTCCTGACTCGCGGATCGTTGTTTCCCTGCGCCTTCCCATCTTGGGCGTTAGGCGTGGGACGTTACGCGTAAGGGGAAACCTACCCTCACGCTTCACGCCTTACGCCTCACGGTTACAGACAGTGGCCTTTCTGCAGGGTCACTCCCCGCTTACAGTGGCGGCACCGTGATGGCTTTGCACCATCTTCCCCTTGCTGTCGTCCTCTCCTCTGAAAATCCCTCCCTTGTGATTTCCGAACGCACCCCCTTAACGCCGCGGGAGGATTGGGTACGAGATCCGTCCCGCCACCTGGAACCGATCACAGCTCAGTGATATGAGAACGAACTGGCGACCGGGTCGGCAGAGTTACTCTAGGCAGACCAGACATCGGATGGCGGTCCACCAAGACCTCACACCTATACACGGCTGCTAGCACGTCCGGCCGGATCACTTCCTCCGGAGGTCCGAGCCGAAAGATCTCGCCTTCCTTTAACAACATGAGTCGGTCGCAATACTGACTTGCCAGGTTCAAGTCATGGGAGACCAGCACCACCGTTAATCCCTGTTTCTCGTTGAGACGACGCAGGATCATGCAGATCTCCAGTTGATGGTTCAGGTCCAGGAAGGCAGTGGGCTCGTCCAACAACAAGACCTGAGGTTGCTGCGTAAGCGCACGGGCAATGATGGCTCGTTGGCGCTCGCCACCTGATACGTTATCGATCGACCGGTGCGCGAGGTGGGCTACGTCTGTCTCCTTCATCGCCTGTGTTGCCAGTCGAATATCTTCAGGCCCTTCCCATCCAAAGCCGAAGAGGCGCCCTCTGCTTCGATGGTGGGGAAAGCGCCCCATCATCACTGTCTCAGCGATCGTGAATGGAAAGATCTGCCGGCTATCCTGAGGGACGAGTGCCACCAACCGTGCAATCGCATCCGGCGACATCTCTGCAAGCTGGGAACCGAAGAGGTAAATCTCCCCTTCCTGAGGCCGAAGCACTCGCGACAACAACTTCAGCAGGGAAGTCTTGCCGGAGCCGTTAGGGCCGATCACACCCAACACCTCACCAGACTGGACTTCGAAACGGAGCCCTTTAAGCGCCCATTCGTTGCCCTTACCGAACTGCCTGTCTCTGTCGTGCCGGTATCTGAACCTCAGCCGCTCTACTCGGTAAGCGAGCCTGTTGCCCAGTCCCTCTGTCTCTCTCATAAGGCAAGACCGCTCTTTCGGTACAACAGCAAGTAAATAAAGAGAGGCCCTCCCCCCAGTGCTGTGACAATCCCAACAGGAATTTCCGCGGGAGCTAACACGGTCCGCGCCACCGTATCTGCAGCCACGAGGAACGTGCCTCCAACGAGTGCTGAGGCTGGCAACAGCAGCCGATGATCCGCACCGATGACCATCCGGACAGCATGCGGGATGACCATCCCGACGAAGCCGATCATTCCACTGACCGACACGACGGCCCCCGTGAGCAATGCCGATGTAAAGAACACAGTCTTCTTGACTGTCTCAACCTCGACACCAAGGGACCTCGCTGACTCTTCCCCAAGGGTCAGGAGATTGAGTGACTGGGTCTGCCACAACAGGATCGACCCTCCCACGACGAGATAGAGTACCAGGGCGACCATTGCAGGATAGCTTGGCGCGGCCAGCGTCCCCATCAGCCAAAACATCATGCCGAAGGAACGATTCGGGTCCATGATCGAGGTGATGAACATGATCAACGCAGAAAAGATGGCGTTCAGAATGACTCCTGCAAGCAGAAGTGTGTGGATAGGAAGACGTCCGTACGAAGCTGCAACCCGATACACAATTACAATTGCCATGAGGCCACCGACAAGGGCAAGCAACGGGACGGCGTGATCTGTTTCGGCGCACTCGGGATCGGCGGCCTCAAATTGAAGCTGCATCGCGCGTGTATCGGCAAGCTGTTCGAGAACTCCGACGACGTTCTTGACGCCGAGAAGATCTACGCTCTCGCCAAGGAGATGGCCTGACGATTGCGCCGAACTTGTTGGTGCGGGCGGATAAAGTGATTCGGTGAGGCGTGAGGCGAAAGGCGTGAG
>JAHWYE010000140.1 GCA_020028195.1 Nitrospirota bacterium | reverse complement strand
GTTCATGGCTGGCCCTATTTTCGCCAATGTCGTCCTGGCAGATGAGATCAACCGGACCACTCCCAAGACGCAGAGCAGCCTGCTGGAGGCCATGAGCGAGGCCCAGGTGTCCGTGGACAGTCGGACCTATCCGCTGCGGCAACCTTTCATGGTCATCGCCACCCAAAATCCGGTAGAGTACCACGGAACTTTTCCCTTGCCGGAATCGCAACTAGACCGATTTCTGATGAGGATCCGGATCGGCTATCCTGATCCGGCGGAAGAAAAGAAGATCCTGGACCGGCCTCAATCCCTCCACCCAGCTGAGGACTTGCAACCGGTGCTCACGGTAGAAGAAATGCTCGACCTACAGAACACCGTCGAAAAGGTCCGCCTGGATAACAGCCTCATGGACTATCTCCTCGCTATCATTTTGGCAACCAGGCAAAGCACCCTCTTGACCCTCGGCGTGAGCACCCGAGGCACCCTGGCGCTGTGCAAGGCAGCGAAGGCGCTGGCCCGGGCCCGGGGCCGCGACTATTGCTTGCCAGATGACATCAAGGAATTGGCGCCCATCGTCCTGTCACATCGGGTGTTGCTCCATCGCGGTCAGGGGTTCAAGGGGAGAAGCTCCGAGCATGCCGAGCGAGTCATTCAGGATATTTTGGAAACAGTGCCCATCCCACTCTGAAACCAGACCCAGCGTTCAGCGCCCGGCGTTTCCCAGGGAGTCACAGGAGGGTCAGCATCCCCGGTCCTCTGGCTGATCGCTGCTTGCTGAGCATTGAAGACTTCTCATGCGCATTGAACGGGTCAGGCAATGGGTTCGCTGGCTCTACCGCTATCGGTCCATTCGGCTGACGCCCGAAGGGACGAAGCTCATCCTCTTCACCCTCGCAGTCGGCTTGGCCGCCATCAACACCGGAAACAACCTTCTTTATCTCCTCCTGGCGATGCTGCTGAGCCTCATCGTCGTCTCGGGATTGCTCTCTGAGCAATGTCTGAAGAGACTTGAAGTCCGCAGACATCTGCCGGAGTACCTCTTTGCCAACCAACCGACGACCGTAACCCTCTCCATCGCCAATCGAAAGCTGAGGATTCCCAGTTTTTCGCTGCGAGTGATGGACGTGGTCCAGGGCGCAGCGGTGGACCGAGGCCTACGCCTGCCTCACTTGCCCCCGCGGGCGTCGGTCTTGCTCACTTACCCGCTTCTGGTAGCGAGGAGAGGGTACTACCGGATTCAGGCAATCAAACTTCTGACGCCCTTTCCCTTTGGCCTCTTCATAAAAGCAGCGACGCTTCCTCTCGAGTCAGAGATGGTGGTCTGCCCGGAGCTCAGACCTCTACCCGATACGCTCGCCCAAGATCTCACGATCCAGGGTCATGACCAGGCCTTGCTACGGCGGGGACAGGGGGCCAGTCTGTATAATCTCCGACTCTACCGACCGGGAGATGATTCCCGTGCTATCCACTGGATGACCACGGCTCGACAATCGAAGCTAATTGTCCGTGAAACTGAAGCCGAAGACCAGCGGCGCGTGACCATTGCCTTATCCACCGCCATTCCAAGCAACCACGAGCAGGACTTCGAGCGAGCGGTGACCCTGGCCGCCTCTCTGACTGCCTTCTTTCATGAGCGGTCCTATGCTCTCCGCGCGCTGGTGGGGAATCTGGAAATTCCCTATGGCATCGGGGAGGTCCATCTTTACAGTATTCTCAGGGCCTTGGCTCTTTGTGAACCGATCCCGATCGTGGAATCAGCTACGGTACCGGACGCATTCCGGACGCTCGGCGACGGGAGCGAGCGCTTGGAATCCGTTTTCTTGGTTCTGCCTTGGCCGGATCCACGCCTCACGGCCGCATGCCAGGGCGTGAGTCGAGTGGTCCTGGCCTCGGAGCTAGCGTGAGCACACATGAACCTTGAACGAGCCTTTGAGCTGAGCTCCATCCTCTTGACCGCCATCGGGTTCGCAGGCCTGGCCATGACCACCGAACTCCCGCTGATGTTGGCCCTCCTCGGGCTCCTAGCGCTGACGGTCAGGCTCGCGCAGTCGTGTGGATGGACCGTTAACTGGCTCACAACGCAGCTTCTGCGTTTATCACCGGCGCTCTGGAATAGCCTGATGGTCATGGCCTTTGTCGCCTTTGTGGTGGATCTGCTCTGGATCTCGCAAGACATGCTGCCGGCCGGCATCCATTTCGTGGTCATCCTCATGGTCTACAAGCTCTTCAATCTGAAGGAACGCAAGGACTTCCTACAGCTCTATGCCATCAGCCTTGTGGCAGTCCTGGCTTCGGCAGCTCTCACGGTAGAGCTGTGGTACGGACTGGTCTTTGTTGCATACCTCTTCGCAGCGATCTGGACGCTGCTGCTCTATCACCTAACAAAAGAGAGTCATGAAGCGCGATCGGCCATGACTTCGCTCAGTAGCCCAACGAACGCATCCCGCTTCCCGGGCCATATCACGTCAAGATTTTTCTGGACAACCAACGGCATTGTCGTGGGAGCGTTTTGCCTCACCATTACCATCTTCTTTGTGATCCCACGAATCGGAGCCGGATTCTTCAAGAAGACACGTGGGGAGGTCATCAGGACCTCGGGCTTTTCGGAGAAGGTAGACCTGGGTGTCATTGGCGCCGTTAAGGAAGACCCGAGCGTCGTCATGCGCGTCGAGTTCCCGGATCAGGAGACACTGGTCAGAGACCGACTGTACCTCCGTGGCGCAGCCTTCGACCTCTATAACGGGCGCTCCTGGGTCAACAGCCTTGCCCACCGACGCTCACTGGGACAGACTGCTGAGGGAACCTTCAAGCTTCCGAATTTTTCTCGTGAAAGGCCGGCAGGCACACAGTCAGCCAGCCTCCGTCAGGAGATCCTGATTGAGGCCCTGGACACCTCCGTCTTGTTCGGAGTGCCGCTGGTAGACTCGGTGACCGGTGATTTTCTGGCCGTGCAGACTGATGCCATGGGTGGGATCTCCTTGCCGTACCTCCCCTCAACGCGGTTCCAGTACCGTGTGCACTCCATGCCTAATCATCTGCTGGAAGAGGAGCGGCTGGCGGCCTCTTTCAGCTACCCAGACCACATTAGGAAGTACTTCCTTCAGCTTCCGACCATGAGCGCGCAGGTCACGGAGCTGACCCAGCACATCACCCGCCAGGCCAAGAGTCCTCATCAGATGGCCATTGCGATCAAACAGTACCTCCGAACGAACTATCGTTACAGTCTGGACGTCGGCACTGCGGCCCCCATCAGCCCCGTTGAAGATTTTCTCTTCACGCGTAAGACCGGCTATTGCGAGCACTATGCGACGGCCATGGTTGTCATGCTGCGAACGGCAGGCATTCCGGCTCGGCTGGTCACCGGATTCCTCGTCGGCGAGTGGAATGACTTCGGCAACTACTATACGATCCGCCAGCGAGACGCCCATGCGTGGGTCGAGGCCTATTTCCCGCGCTCAGGATGGATCACCTTTGACCCCACACCCAGCGTGGCCGCAACCGTCCCGAATCCTTTGTGGACAACGTTCGGCAGGGTCACGGATTCGCTTCGGCTGAAATGGGACCGCCTTGTCATTCAGTACAGTTTGGCCGACCAGTTGGTGGTCGCGCGCGGAATCCGTGACGGGAGCGACAGCGCCCGTACTCAGATCGCAAGCTTTCTTTCCATCGCCCTCCGTTGGGTAGCGGATTGGCGGACCTGGATCGCTCACCACACACGACTAATGGATTGGCGCGCGCTCGTCTGGATGGTGGCTGCCTCGGCAATCGCCGGGGTCACCGTGATGGTGTGGCGTCTGAGAAGACGATGGAGAGGAAGGCGCCTGCTTGAACCAAGCACTGCTGCGCAGGCTGCAGTCGTCCAGTTGTATGGCCGGCTGCTGCGGCTTCTGGCGTCACGTGGTGTCCACAAGAACCCGAGTGACACTCCGTTGGAATTTGGCAGGATCGTAACACAAAGATGGCCCGATAGCAGTCAATATGTGCACCCTCTCACCCACCTCTACTATCGCGTCCGTTTCGGGAAGGTCCCGCTGTCACCGGAAGACCTGGCGCACGCCAACCGGTTGCTTGCCAGCCTCCGTGCTGCGAGACGATAGACCCGGTGCTGGAGCTTCCTGCCCTTCCAGGCACACGTTCCTCACGCATCGCTAGGATATTGTCGCAAAGAACGAGGAGGGGTCCACATTCCCACCCGTGATGACCACTCCGACCCGCTTGCCGATCAGCGCCTCTTCACGCCTAAGTAATGGAGCCAGCGCGACAGCGCTGGACGGCTCGACCACGATCTTGAGCCGTTCGAACGCGAACCGCATCGCCTCCACGATTTCTTTCTCCTCGACCGGGAAAAAACCGGCAAGGTGATTGCGGAGAATCGGAAGCGTCACATCACCCAAGCTGGTCCGCAGTCCTTCGGCAATCGTGTGAGGGGCGACCATCGGAACAATCCGGTTTTCGCGCACGGAATGTATTGCGTCAAGCGCTCCGGTGGGCTCGCAGGCATAGACCTCAATGGAAGGGCTGATCCCGTGGCCGGCGATACAGGTGCCTGAGAGCAATCCCCCTCCTCCAACTGGGGCCAGCACCGCATCCAGGTCCGGCACCGCGGAGAGAAACTCGAGCATGGCAGTCCCCTGTCCCGCGATGACACGAGGATCGTTGAACGCGTGGATATAGACGCCGTTCAGCTGCTCCTGGAGACCGCGTAGTTTCCTTTCAGCCTGCTCTCCATCTTCCACCTCGTGGATGGTGGCGTGATACCCCGTCAAAGCCTGCCGTTTCAACGGATTGATCGGTTTCGTCATGACAATATGCGCCGCCAGACCTCGAAGTTGGCAGGCCAGCGCGACCCCCTGGGCATGATTGCCGGAAGAAATCGTCACAATGGGTCCGGCCCGCTGAGGGGGCGGCAGCGTAGCGATTGCGTGGTAGGCCCCACGAAACTTGAAGGCCCCGACTCGCTGAAAGTTCTCGCACTTCAAGAACACGGTGGCCCCTGCGGTTTGATTCAGTGTGCGTGAGGTGAGGACCGGCGTCACATGAACAACACCATGGAGGATCTCAGCAGCGTTTTGAATGTCAGTGAGCGTGGTCATGGGGATCGGGCAGCGACTGTAGGCGTCAGAAGGGCTGTTCGCTTTTTATCTGCGGGTCACTACTTACAATCACCCTCATAAACCACGTAGGGATGCCTAACGAGAAGTTAAATGAAGGCAAGGCAACGTACGTGTAAGCTATTGATTAAATGGAGCGGGAAA
>JAHWYE010000139.1 GCA_020028195.1 Nitrospirota bacterium | reverse complement strand
GTGGCGGCGGTCTGGGTCACGCGCTGTTTCTCGATCGTGCGCTCGATCTTGAAGATCCGGTCCCGGAGCCGCGCCGCTTCCTCAAACTCTTCGCGCTTGGCGACGGATTCCATCTGTGCACGGAGCTCATCCAACAATTCTCTGTCACGTCCGTCCAGGAACTGGCGAACCTGCTTGACGATTTGGTGATACTCCTCGCTGGTCTGGTTCCCGATACAGGGTGCCATGCAGCGTTTGATCTCGAACTCAATACAGGCCCGCTCGGCCTTCCCGTCAATCTCGATCTCGCAGGTCGCGAGCGGGAATACTTTGCGAATGACCTTTATGGTTTCCCGCATCGCGCCGGCCGGGACGTAGGGGCCGTAATACAGCGCCCCGTCTTTTTTGACTCGGCGGACAATCGACAAGCGTGGGAAATCTTCCTTAATCGGCAACCGCAGATACGGATATTGTTTGTCATCTCGCAGGACGACATTGAACCGCGGTCGGTGGCGCTTGATCAGGTTGCTTTCCAGCAAGAGCGCCTCCAGTTCGGACCTCGTCACGATCGTCTCGAGGTCCACGACCTGGCTGACCATCAGACTGGTCTTGGGGGTGTGGTCGCCGCCTCGTTGAAAGTAGGAGCGGACCCGGTCGGCGAGGACAGCCGCCTTGCCGATGTAGAGAATCTCGCCCCGAGCACCCTTCATGAGATACACGCCGGGCTGCGAGGGCAGGTGTTGCACCTTGGACTGGAGTTCTGCGGAGATCGGCACTGAAGTTGGCATAGGTCAATTGTACGGCGTGCCTGATCTATGGAGCAAGCGGGCAGCAGCTACACCAGCACGGTTCCTGGCGGGCGCTCGATCAGCTCGATCTCATAGCCGTCGGGGGCGTCAATGAAGATAAAGCGGCTGCCGGAGGAGCTGCGGGTCGGACCATCGGTGATCTTGATCCGCTTGGCCTCCAACGCGCGGATGGTCTCGTCCAGATTGTCCACCTCAAACGCCAGGTGGACCAGGTCCTCCTGGACCTTGACCGGGCCGCTGGGCGGGAAGCTGCACAGTTCGATCAGCTCCTCGCTGTTGGGTACTTTCAGAAAGGCCAGGTGTGAACCGCGGGGAGAAGTCTTCCGTTCGAGGACCTCCAGTCCCAGGACGTCCTTGTAAAATGCGATCGTCTGGTCCATGTCGCTGACGCGCATCCGGGTGTGCAGCAGTTTTTTCACGCGCATGGCTTCACTCCGTGCAAAGTAAAAAGTTAAAGGTAAGAGGGCAAAGGTTGAGCAGTGAGAGGTTCACTTATATCTTTTTACTTTTGCCTTTTTACTTGGGCTTCGCCGGGCCGGCGGTCTTCCGCAGAAGGATCTCGGCGGAGCCTTGGATAAGGAGATTCGGGATCGGGCCGATTTCCTTGTACCCATGTCGCTCATAAAAGCGCCGTGCGCCCTGGTTAAAGTCCGACACACAGGCGAACAGGTTCTTCACCCGCCCAAAGACGACGTTTTCGAGGTACGCTAGGAGCGTGCCGCCCAAGCCGTTGCCTTGCGCCCAAGGAGCGATGGCCAGCAACTCCAGGTAGTCGCCGAGCAGAAACCGTTGGCGAAGCAATGCGAGCCCGGCCACAGCCTCGTCGGCCTCGATGACAAACCCTTCCCTACCAGGCGGCAGGGGATCGAACAGTCGCTCCCAGTCGGCGGAGGTATAGCCCAGCGTCTTCCAGGGCTCCGCATCGCCCAGTATGCGAATGACCGCCTCGCGATCCTCCGGCTTGTACGATCTAATGGCTAGGCTCGGTGCCGTCACGGGTCTGTCCTGCCTCGCAGCCATCCAGCAACGTGGAAACGGTCACCGGCTTCAGGCCTCTGGTGAGGACCAGGTCCTGATAGAGGTCTTCCACCACCGCTCGCGTGTGCCGTCCCCTGCCGTTCGCATGGAAGACGATGATGCTGCCGTCGTGAACGGTTGCCTTCAGATGGTCAACCATCCGCGTCCGAGAGAGTTGAGGGTCCGGGTCGCCCGAGACCGCGTTCCAGAGGATGAACCGCAGCCCCAGGGCCCGGGCGATCTCAACGGTCGCGTCGTTGTACTCGCCGTAGGGCGGCCTGAAGAGCGGAGCACGGCGTCCGTAGCGAGTCTGAAGGAGTGTGACCGGGCCCTGAATTTCTTTTCGCTGACGGTCCGCATCCACCATCGGCAGGTGCGCGTGCACCTGCCCGTGCGTGCCGATCTCGAAAAAGGGAACGGCCAGCAAGGCTCGGACCTCCGCTTCGTGGGTCGCAATCCAGCGACCGGACAGGAAGAATGTCGCCGGGATGCGTTTGGAGATGAGGGTCTCGATCAGCGGCGCGTCATATCCGGCGCCATCTCGAACCGGGCACATGTCAAAGGTGAACGCGATGGCTTTGCAAGTCGGGGAGCCGGATCGAATGACTTCGGCCGTCCCGTTTTCGGATGCGGCTGTCACACTGCCAATAAGCACAGAGGCGGTGAGCAGCATCCGGATCATTGTGACGCTCATGCCGATCAGTATACCTGAATCTTGAGACTCGGGAGAAATCCTGCTTCTGTTCCACAGACCCGCTAGCTCGCTCCGTGTGGCCAGCGGTGAGAAGTTCAGTTGACATTGCCGCGTTCCTGTCTATAATGCGCCTCACTGCATAGAAGGGTGTTTCGTGGAATGCACCACGCGGCTGCTCTGGGTCGACACGCTTCTCCTCGCCTCCATTTCAAGCCGGCTCTCTCTCCCCATCCATCGGATCGCAAGGCCATTCATTCGCCAATCGTCTCCATCCCGGGAAGGAGACGTGCCGGGAACAGGGCGGCGTCATTCGCCCTGTCGCCTGGCTTTCAGGGACGCCGAGATCGCCGCGATTCTCCGGGAGGCCCTCTACGCGCAATAAGATCCCCTGCATCGCTCAGAAGCTGAGTCAGGTGTCGCCTGATCTGATTAAGTCGCTGGTCGTGCCGTCCTCCTATACGCTGGGCCTGCAATATCTGGCTGAGCATCAGGTGCGGATTGTGGAGGCTGATGACGCGCAAGTTGCCTCGACGGTGCTCGGGAAGTGGGAACTGTACGAACAAAGGATTCAGTTAAAGGACGGGAGCCTCATCACCAAGTGCTCGTGCCCGTCGAGCGAGCAACCGTTCTGCCGGCACTGCGTGGCGGTGCTGCTGGAATACCACCGATGGTCGCCCCCCCGAGAGCGGGTAAGTGCCCTAGGGGGGCAGGTAAGGAGTGAATCCATGTCGGACCAGAAAACCTCGGTCTCCTCCCTGAGCGAAAAATTGCGCGAGATCACCATATTTATCGGCTGGCTGCAACCGACCATTGAGGCCATGGAGCGCGGGCAGGGCTTCCCCTATGCGCCCGACCTCGAACCGGGGGAGGTCATGGGGTGGGTCAAGGCAATCCAGAGGTTCGAGGAACGGTGGCGGTTGAGCGAGGAGAAACGATTAGCCCTGGAGGCTGAGCACAGCGCCCGTGAAGTGCAGATCGGCTATCTCACCAAGCTGTTGGAGGATACCGTCCAGAAGGTGAAAGAAGCCCAATCGGTTTGGAACGCCATGCAACGCGACCTCACGACTTGTCAGGAAAAGTTGAGTCACCTGTACGAGATGGCACGGGAACGGGACCGGCTTGAGGATCAGCTCAAAGCCATGACGGGCGACCTCGTCAAGAAACGCATCGACATTGAAGCCCTTGCCTCTTCTCTGAATGAGATTTCTGGCACGCTTCAAACCCTCACGCCTCTCCAGCCCTGATAGGTCAGCCACGTTCTGTGATGGGGGTAGCTCAGGGTGGGGAGGCTACCTGTCACTCGTCGGCGCGCTCGATCGAGAGGTTCTGGGCGATCACCACGCGGATGAGGTGGACGGCAAGGAGGAAGCCGTACACCACGCAGAAAAAATTAAACGCGACACGGGAAAAGTCCACGAGGAGGATCGGTAGGCAGAGAGCAAAGAACGCGCTGACGATGAGGGTGGCGAACATCAGGCGTCGGCAGAACTCGTTCGAGGGTTCTCGTTCGATTGGTTTCAACGCCCGGTAATACCGCTCATAGCGACTCAGACAGGCCTGCCGCACCGCGTTTTCCGACGGCCCCCAACGCCAGAGCGCGACGAGCCCTCCCACGATGATGAGCCACGGCGCCGACCAAAGCAGCCAATACTGATCGCCCGCATACTGCTCGGTCAACAGCAGCATATTGAAGGAGGGTACGTACAAGCAGGCCAGGAGCAGGGGAGCCACTCGCGTGTCACGGATCCGATGTTTGTCCGGTCCTCCGTGAATCAGTTCTCGTTCGAACAGCGGAAACCCGTATTTCAGGACTGCCAGCGCGATCGCCACGCTGATAGTCTTATCTGGAATATACCGCAAGGCGTTTTGCAACCAGTTGAGGATGAACCACCCCAAATTGTCTCCCCAGGTGACTCCCAAAAGGGCTCCGAGGTAGCTCTGAATCGCCGCTTGCTTCTCGGCGATCATGCGTTCTAGCGTGTGCGCGACCTCCGGATTGAGGGCGAACACGGTTTGTTCCGAGAGCGCCGCCTGCACGAACGTGCCGGGCACACTCACCACGAAGGCGCCCAGGACACCGAACATGAGCAAATACCGGACGTGCGAGAAGGCGGCAGTCCGACCAGTGCGCAGATATTTCCTGAACGCAGCCCGGCGCGCCATGAATCCCCAGAACAACCCTCCTGTCATGTTCACCAGCGACCAAGGGAAGATGATCACATCCGCTCCCGGCTCGGGATAGAGCAGCCAGTTCACGAGAGAATTGGAAAGCAGCGCGACGAAGGCGCCCCACCAAGGGCCCAGCAGGAACGCGGCGAGCGCCGTGCCCGTCATGTCGAGGTACAGGATGCTTTCAAGGCGCAGGCTCAGCACCAGCCCGAGATAATTGAGCAGGTTCCCCGCAGCGACGATGACGGTCACTTCATACAAGAGGAGGTAGGAGGAAACGTAGAATACTCGTGATTTTGGTCGGTAAGCGCGAGTCGATGGCTCGGCACGGGACCGCTCGCCAGCCAACTCCTCCTTCTGTTCTTTGGCTGAATGCAAGCGACCTTGCAGGCTGAGCAGTTTATCCAGGATCGAAACGAGTGCTGCCAAAAAGGCTGCAACCGTGCCGGCTAACATGATGGATTCTTGATTCATTGTCCCGGCGGCGCTCCTCCCATGCTCACGGCTGTTCGGATGGCTTTCAAGCCATATCAGTGGCTGGCAAGCCGGCCCTCTGGACCTCTCTAATTGACCGTGCAATTCTACCGCCGAAGGTTATTTGGCGCCAGGAAAAGGCGAGAATCGAGAGAGGCATCAATCGTCACTCGTCAACCGCCATTGGGACAGAAAAGTGTTGCGGTCTTTCTTCCCTCTTTACGAATGACGAATGACCGATGACTTAGTCCGCCGTGCGGCGTTGCTGGCGGATCTGCAGACGGTGAATGAGCTCGGCTCCGAACAGCAGCATCGCCGCTGAGTAATACACCCATAGCAGGAAGAGCACCACGACGAGCATGGAGCCGTACATTCGGCCGTAGACGGTCAGGCTGGGGACGAATCGGCTGAACAGATGCTTGGCGAATTCCCAGAGCAGTGTCAGGA
>JAHWYE010000138.1 GCA_020028195.1 Nitrospirota bacterium | reverse complement strand
TACGACCCCGGTTGCCACCTGCCCCTCGAGTCTCGCTATGACGGTTCCGACCGGCACGGTTTGCCCCGCTTGGACAAGCACCTCGGTCAGAAAGCCGGCGGTGGGGGAGGGGATCTCCAGGGAAACCTTGTCGGTTTCCACCTCCAATAGCGGTTGGTCCTTCTCGATGCGGCCACCAGGGGGGATCAGCCATTTGACAATAGTTCCCTCGGCGATGCTCTCTCCGAGTTGGGGCATGATGACGTCGGTCGGCACGAAGTCCTCCGGCCCCCTCCCTTACCCTCCCCCTCAAGCGGGGAGGGGAGGGTGGGGGTCGCTGCGAGCACGTCGCTCGCCTTGGGGAGAAAGAACTCTTCCAGCGGCGTGCTGAAAGGGACCGGTGTGTCTGGCGCGGCAATGCGCAGGATCGGCCCGTCGAGGCAATCAAAGCATTCTTCAGCCAGGAGCGCCGCGATCTCGGCTCCGATCCCGCCGGTCTTGTTGTCTTCGTGGAGCATGATCGCCTTGCTGGTCTTCCGCACGGATTCGAAGACCGTCTCTTTGTCCAAGGGCATGAGCGTCCGGAGATCCACGACTTCCAAGTTAATGCCCTCTTTCGCCAGCACCTCGGCGGCCTCCAATGCCAGGTGGACCATCGCGCCGTAGGTGATCACCGAGATGTCGGTGCCGGCTCGCTTCACCTCAGCCTTGCCGATCGGAACAATGTAGTCCTCGGTCGGCAAGACCGCCTTTATTCGACGGTAGAGAAATTTGTGCTCAAAATAGATGACCGGGTTCGGATCCCGGATGGCTGCCTTCAGCAGGCCCTTGGCGTCGTATGGCGTCGAAGGCGCGACGAGCTTGAGACCGGGCGAATGAAAGAACCAACCTTCCGGGCATTCCGAATGGAACGGTCCGCCATGCACGCCGCCGCCGAACGGAGCTCGGATCACCATCGGCACCGCTGCGCCCCAGCGGTAATGGTTTTTCGCTGCCACCTCAGTGATCTGATCAAAGGCGCAGGAAATGAAGTCGGCAAACTGCATCTCCACCACTGGCCTCATCCCCATCATCGCCGCTCCGATCGCAGCTCCCACAAAGCCGGACTCGGCCAACGGCGTATCCAACACCCGCCACTCGCCGTATTTTTTCTGGAACCCTTCTGTGATCCGGAAGGCTCCGCCGTATGGGCCAATGTCCTCGCCCATCAGGAAGACCCGCTCGTCGCGGCTCATTTCCTCGTCCAGGGCTTCCGAGATCGCCTCGAGGTAGGTGACTTCGCGCCCCGCTGCGGTTGTTGTCATGGCTTCACCTCGTCTTCATCGGCAAAGACGCCTTCTAAGGCCTCCGGACCTTCCGGCAAGGGGCTCTGTTCAGCAAACTCCACGCCGGCCTCGACCTCCTTCTGGACGCGCTCCTCGATCTCACGGAACGTAGCTTTGTCGCCATAGCCGAGCTGGGTGAGCATCTGTTCCGCCTTGAGGATCGGGTCCTTCTTCTTCCACTCCTCCAACAGTTCGCGGGGCACATACTTGGCCGAGTCGTGCTCCGAATGGCCGTGCATCCGCATCGTCTTGCATTCGATGAAGGTCGGTCCCTCGCCGGCCCGTGCCTTCCGGATCGCCCGCTGAGCCGCGAGATAGACGGCCGAGACGTCATTGCCATCCACAATCTCGCTTGGCATGCCATAGGCTTTGCCCCGGTCGGCTACGTCGCGGATCGCCATCTGCAGAGGCAGGGGAGTCGAATAGGCATACTGGTTGTTGTTGCAGAAAAACACGACCGGCAGTTTGCGGACTGCCGCGAAGTTCATGGCTTCATGAAAGTCGCCCCGGCTGGTTCCACCGTCACCCGTATTGGTCACGACGACGCGGGCCTCTCCGCGGAGCTTGAAGGCCAGGGCCGCGCCGGTGGCGACCGGCAGATTGTCGGCCAAGTGGCTGACGAATCCGATCACGCCGCGCTTCAGATCGCCCATATGCACGTTGCCGTCCTTCCCCTTGGTGGGGCCGGTACGCTTGCCGAGATACTGGGCAATCACTTCGCCGGGCGTGATCCCCCGGATGAGGAAGGCGCCCATGTCTCGGTGAAAGGGAGCGATGATGTCGTCCCGTTCCAGGGCAGAGGCATAGCCGACCGAGATCGCCTCCATGCCATTGCTGGTATAGACTCCGCCTACGATCCGTCCCTGCCGG
Organism: Nitrospirota bacterium; assembly: GCA_020028195.1. Classification (GTDB taxonomy): domain Bacteria; phylum Nitrospirota; class Nitrospiria; order Nitrospirales; family Nitrospiraceae; genus NS-7. The sequence continues at coordinate 3,404 of JAHWYE010000138.1, read as the reverse complement.
TACAGGGCTGTGATCCGGTCCTCCAGGGTTCTGGTGAGACGCAGGTAGTAGTACATCTGAAGTAGATCGGTTCGTTTGATGTCCTTCGCAACTACCGCAGCATCCATCGGGGCCCTCCTCTATCGCATTGAGCTTGAAGACTTTAGAGCTCCGGCATGTCCCTCCAAGAAAGCAACGGCTTCTTGGCTTTGCAGAGCGGGCAACCAGCCGGCTCCCACTGCGGCATGTTCAGATCAGCCGTGTAGTAGAATGGAAACTTGGCGGTCAGTTCGTCCATCAAGGGGAACTGCCCGCTGTCACGGCGGGCAAAGACCATCATTCCGGCCAGGACACCTCCGTGCTCGGTGACGACCTTGCCCAGCTTGCCGACGCAATTCCCGCGCGTGGTCACATCATTCAGCACAACGAACCGTTCGCCAGCTCGGATGGCACCAGCTATCACCTCCGTGCCGATTTTTCCGGTCTCTCGATTGAAAGGAGTCAGGACTACCCGGAGCCGCATCTTCTCGTGGAGCAGGTCTGCCACGCGCTCGGCCAAGGCCTGGGCGTCGGAAGCGGTGGTCACAAGGCCGACGACAGGGTCCTTCTCGTAAGTCTGGCGGATCCAGTCGGCCATGTCTCGCGCGATCAAGGTGACCAGTTGGGAAAACCGCGCGATAGATTCGAACCGGAGATAGGTCCCTGTATGATGGCCCGAGGCGACCTCGACATGCGTGTCGAAGAAGACCGCTCTGGATGACCGGAGGATCCGATGGACGTCCCAGTCAGAAAGCTTGGAATGCGGGACGTCCCGGATGATGCTCTTCAGTCTTGGCTCAATCGCTGGACCGTCATAGAGGGCCCGGTGCCGGTGGATCAGTTCCGTCACTGCCTGCTCATCCGTCACGGTTACGCTCATCGCTTGCTCTCCTGTTTGATGACTCGGGTTCTTAAGAGACCAATCGGCTGGATTTCCAGCTCTACCACGTCGCCGGGATGCAAAAACCGGTCCATCTCAAGGCCACACCCGCCGCCCACTGTCCCTGAGCCGAACAGGTCGCCCGGATAGACCGTTTCGCCGCGCGAGACGTGCGCGATCATTTGAGGGAAAGACCAATGGATGGTCCCGAAGCGCCCTTCCGACCAGACCTCGCCGTTCACCCGCGCGATCATTTTGAGTGCGTTCAGGTCAGGGATCTCATCCGGCGTTACGAGGCAGGGGCCAATCGCTGTCGCAAAGTCTTTGCCTTTGGCCGGGCCAAGCCGACAAGCCATTTCCTGAAACTGAATGTCCCGCGCACTAAAGTCGTTCATGATCGTGTAGCCCGCGACGTAACCCGGCGCCTCCCGCTCGGAGATGTCCTTGCCTTTGCGGCCGATGATGCAGGCCAGCTCCAACTCGTAGTCCAATTTGGTCGTTTCCAGTGGCCAGGGCAGGTCATCGTCCGGTCCGATGATCGTCCGGTGGTTGCCCTTATAGTAGGCCGGGGCTTTGTACCATTCGGGCGGAATGGGTTGCCCGCGTTTCTTGGATGTGGCGGCGATATGCTCTTCGAACGCAATAAAGTCGCGCAGGGATCCTGGATTTGGCAGCGGTGCCATGATCCGGACATTGTCCTGACGATACAGGATGGTTTCGCCTTCAGGGCCTTGAATGGTCTCGCCGCAGCAGACCGCGTGGTCGAATCCCTGCCGAGCCGCGGCCATGGCTGAATCTCCACCTTCCAAGAGCTCGAGCATGGTGGAAGGAACCATGGCGTTGGCGAGTCGGTACGGCTGCGCTTCCTTCTGGTCGGCAAGCACCCGGGCATAGGCTACGTTGAGATCAATGATGGTCTGTCCATGGAGGGCGCCGACTCGAACAAAGCTTCCCACCGGGGTTCGGACTCGAAAACTGACCAGTTTCATGGCTGACTCCAACTCATCGCGTATTCCTTCAGCTCCACTGTCTCCAGTTCTGGCAGGACGCTGAACGGCCGGCGAGATTCGATCATCACCGCGACCTCGTCCGTGTGCGTCTTTGTCTTGCTTGCCTCGACCGCCTGAGGATGCGGGCCGTGGTGAATTCCCTGCGGATGAAGCGTGAGCGCTCCCTGCTGGATGCCCGCTCTGCTGAAAAAGTCTCCCTTGTGATAAAAGAGGACCTCGTCATAATCCATGTTCCGGTGGTAGAACGGAACTCGAAGTGCCTGGGGATCGCTCTCAAGCGGTCGTGGAGCGAAGGTCGAGATGAGCAGCCCACCGGCCTGGAATGTCGCGTGAACGCTCGGAGGAAGATGGTACCGGGGACTCATCACAGGCCGGAAGTCACGCACATTCAGCTTGGCCACCCACAGGTCCCCTTTCCAGCCGACCACGTCCATCGGATTGAAAGGATACACGACCTTCGTGTATTCGCCGTTGCGCTTAATGCGCACTTCCCATTCGCGCCCACTGGTGTCAGTCACAGGCGCTAGCTCAGGCACGGTCAGCACACCAAGGTCGAACAACGCATGGTGTCCCAGCAGGCCTCGCTCCGGCAGCGTGACCTGCTTGGGACTCTCGGCGATCAGGAACAGCGACGGTCCCGCCTCCACGCTGACCCGATAGATAGTTCCTTTGGGAATCACCACGTAATCTCCAGGCTCATAGGACAACGTGCCATAGTCTGTCTCGAACCGGCCCCTCCCACTATGGACAAACTGCACCTCATCCCCGTCCGCATTGCGGAGGAAATAAGGCATCGTCTCGGCTCGGCGTGAGAGAAAGACCCGCACATCCGGGCTGCGCAGGATCTCGACCGGTCTGGCATCGGCCGATCGCTGGTCCGGGGTGGAGAGGGCCGCGCAGGCGAAGGCGCGGGGCTTCAGAGGGCCGTCGATGCGAACCCATCCTGTCGGAGGATGTGTTCGGTACAGGTGCGATGACGGCCCGCTAAACCCGCGGCGGCCGTGCTCTTCTTCATGCAGGCCGTCAGGAATCCCGACGTGGGCCTGATTTGGCGCATTGCCTTTCTTCACGAGGTACATCGCGGGCCTCCCCATCTTCCCGCAGAACGGTGACCAATGAATGTTGAATGGCGAAGCGTTTCGCTCATCATTCTGCGTTCGCTGCTGGTTTAGGATGCGCGCTTGAACGACGAGTCTTCGAACGGGAGCGGGAGGGTCTCGTAGTCGATGATCGTCTGTTCAACGCCTTGAATCTGGTCCCGCTCAATGTCCTTGTAGAGCGCCTCGACGGTCCCCCGCACGAAGGTCTTAGACTGTTCGCCTCCATGCTGGCGTTGCGTCAACTCTATGAAAACGCCGCTTCCGGGGAACAAGGGATAGGTGAACCGTTGTTTGAGTGGCCCGAAGCCGTCTCGACCCTCTTTGAGCGGACCGCTGAACTTCACCCCATGATACTCCCATTCGCGAGAGACCGCTTCAATGTCGTCCACTTCAATA
>JAHWYE010000017.1 GCA_020028195.1 Nitrospirota bacterium | reverse complement strand
GACGCGCGCAGTTGAAGCCAGACCGGCCACCTTCCTGTGGTGGATAGTGGTGATATATGAAGGCCGTGGTGCTGGCGAGCGGCGGGCTTGATTCCACCATCACGTCAGCCATCGCGCAGCGGGACGGGGCTCGGGTCTATCTGCTGACGGTCTCCTACGGGCAACGCCACGTGATCGAGGTCGAGCGGGCGCGGCAGGTCGCACGGGCTCTGGGAGCGGCGGGTCACCTGGTGTTGGAGGTCGATCTCCGACAGATCGGGGGATCGGCTCTGACGACGAATCAGCCGGTGCCCAAGGATCGCAGCCAGGCCGAGCGACGCGAAGGGATCCCGGCCACTTACGTCCCGGCTCGCAACACGATTTTCCTGTCCCTCGCGTTGGCCTATGCTGAGGTGCTTGAGGCCTCGCTGATCTATCTTGGGGCCAACGTCCTCGATTACTCAGGGTACCCTGACTGTCGTCCCGACTATCTCCGGGCATTTGAACAACTGGCTCGACTGGGCACCCGCGCTGGCGTCATGGGAAAAGGAATCGAAATTCGAGCCCCGCTACTCCAGATGACGAAAGCGGAAATCATTCGGGTGGGAGCGTCGCTCAAGGTACCGTTTCATCTCACCCATAGCTGCTATGATCCAGCGGTGGACGGGACCGCTTGTGGTCGTTGCGACAGTTGCCGAATCCGACGCGAAGGGTTCCGGGCTGCCGGCATCAGCGATCCCATCGCGTATGCGGATGCGTGAGTCAGGGGCGTAACGGTGTCTCCGGAAGAATTCTTCATGTACCTGACGATCGCCCTGATCGTCCTGATCCCTATCTCGGCCAGGCTCTACCGTTATTTCACGATGCGCCAGGTCACACGGATGCTGCGCGAGCAATTTTCTCAGACATCCGAACAGGGCAAGACGAATGACCAGGCCCGCTGACGACGAAAAGGGGTGAGTGTCATGCCCGGCGTACGCACCCTCCTAGGATGGACCCTGACGTGGGGCCTGTTTGGCCTGCTGCTGGCTGCTCCGGGAATCGGAGAAAGCATGGCGAAGCAGGATCCGGTGCGGGTTCCTGCGGAATTTCAGAAAGGTGAAGCTAAGTTTAATACCAACTGCGCCCGCTGCCATGGGGAACGCGCCAGCGGAACCTCTCAGGGGCCGCCTCTGGTGCACAAAATCTATGAGCCCAACCACCATGGTGATCTGGCGTTCCAGCGAGCGGCGGCGAGCGGAGTCCGTGCCCATCATTGGAGCTTCGGCGATATGCCGCGGATCGAAGGGGTGACCTCCGAAGACGTGACGGAGATCACCAGGTACATCCGGTGGCTGCAGCGGCAGGCTGGTATCATGTAAGCCTGCTGAGTAGGGTTACGCCTGACCAATTTTCCCCTTCCTCTACTCATCCCATTGTCTGCGTGATGCCTTAATCCCATCGTAATTCAATCGGTTCTAGGCGGCATTGACACGATGCGCTATGGCTCCGTAAGCTGAAGAGTATCAGAACCACTCATTTATCCGCCCATCCGTACTTTCACTGGAAGGGAAGTTCTCACCACAAGCAGGGCCAGTCGTTGACAAGCTGGCCCTTTTACCGGGAGGGGTTATGAAAAGCTCGGGAGGAGCATTCGCACTGCTGTACAGTGTGCTGTGTTTGCTGATGACGAGTGCTGGCTGTGTCCTCATGCCGATTGATGCCGGGCACGAAGGGGTGTTGGTCGAGAAACCCTTCTTCTTCGGTCATGGCGGTGTGGACCCCGTTCCGGCCACGACAGGCAGAATCTGGGTGGCTCCGACCACCCAGGTGATCGATGTCGATATTCGTCCCGTCCAGTTTTCGGAACATTTTGATATCATCTCGGCCGAGAACGCACCGGTTTCCTTCGACGCGTTCCTGATCGCCAACGTTATGGAGGGCCGGTCGCCGGAGCTGATCAACCGTTTCGGCCCGAACTGGTACAACAGCAATGTCAAGGAAGCATTCCGCACCTTTGTTCGAGAGGAGGTGCAGAAATACCAGTTATTCCAACTCACGACCGATCCGACCACGCGGGCCAAGGTGCAGGATGCGGTTGCCCAGGAGGTGAGGACCAAGCTCATCGACAAGCAGAATATTCCGGTTCGAGTCAATCGGATCGTGATCGGCAGCATTCTGCCGCCGAAGGGCGTGCTGGAGCAGACAGCCGAGACCATCAAGCAGGAACAGCGGCGGATCACGATGATCGAGTTTCAAAAAGCGGAACAGGCTCGGGAGAAAGCCGAGCGGCAGCGCGGCACGGCGGACCGTGCCTACCGTGAGACGTTGGGGCTGACGGCGCCGGAGTTTGTGGATCTCAGGCGGATTGAGGTTCAAAAAGAGATCGTCCAGCACGCCCCTTCGGCCTTGACCATCATCATGGGAATGGAACGGGTGGGGATCAACCTACCTCCGGTCAGCGGCGGGCAGCAGTAGGGGAGTGGCCGAAGAAGTTCCTGGCCGCTTGGAAGAAGGGCCTGCGGGCACGCGACATCGGTGTATGCAGGTCCTGGTCCGATTCGGGTCACTTCACGAGCCAGACTCGATAGGACCTGGCGTTCTGCGGTTTCGAAAACTTGTGCAGCCCGATCTCTCCGGGACTCATCACATCATCGCCGGCGGAGGTTTTTCTGGCAGGGTGCTGGTCGCTGCTGACGAGGATGCCGTGGTCGTCGTAGAAATCGATCATCACATTCGCGCTTTCCCGCAGGCTTCCGTCGTAGGCCGTTACCAGCCAGTCCAGACGCTTCAGCGCCTTGAAGACTACGGCGACGGTTCCGTCTTTCCCCTCCTGAACGCTTAGAATTTGGAGCGCTCTGTTCTGATCCAGGCCTGAAGGCTCCTTCACTTGGCCACGGTTGATTTCCCGCTCAATGAAGGTCTTGACCTCTTCGGGCACGAGGTATGCCCGGACTTTACAATAGACGGTCCGGCCCTTCTCGGATTGTTCCACCACTTCCAAGTCCTTGAGATGACCGGAGGCGATCTTCTGCGCCAGATCCCTGAGGACTTGAGCATCCTCTACCACCCTTGAGGTGCTTTCGCTGAAGACGCTGGATGAATAGATGGCGAGCCGGACGGCCTCTGTATAGGCAATGTTCTTGGCTTCGACAGAACTCTCAGGGTCGTGATAGGTGTATCGGTAATCGCCCACGATCTCAACCCGGTTGCTTTGGGCCCATGATCCCTGTGGAATGAGCAGAGTGAGCCCGCACACGAGGATGAGCGTCAGCCAGACGCAGCCGCATGTATGTTTGATGCAACCCATACCCACCCACCTCCTTGGGCGAAGAACCTCTCGCTAGGACGATTGGCGGTCCGCTCTCATCGGACAAACTGCTTGGGATCCGAAGGCAAGAACACAGCGATGATATGGATTATGTTACCACGCGTCATCGGTGGCAGCAATTGGCTGCGCACGCCAGCACGATTGAGCCCGCTGATTCCTAACCCGTGGTCGGCTCAGCAGAGAGAAGGGGGGCAACGAGCGATTGGATGGTCGAGGGGGCATTCCCTTCGGCACGGTTGTTCACCAGGACGTAGACGGACCTCTGTTCAGCGGTTGCTTGCCTGATCAACGCAAGTGTATCCAGCCGCATCTGGGGCAGCGGCTGGACCAGGCGGTCATAGGGCGAAAACTTCCGTACCGCTTCGGCATGAGACAGGCCAAGGGGCGTGAGCAAGCGGATGACCACGAACCGAGCAGTAAAGGTCCGGCCGAGCGCTCTGTGTTGGGACTCAAGAGGGGGCATGGCAGACCAATGGTTATAGACGTGGGCAACTCCGTACTGGTTCAGGAGCTCGTGATAAGGGCTTCCCAGGACGGCTGGATTTCGGATTTCAACGGCATAGTGCGGGCCTTGGGGCAGACGGGACAGGAAGCGGTCGAGCACGGGCAGGAAGCGGGTGGGCTCGAGCCCCCAACGCTGGAATTCGAAGATAAACGCGCCGGCATGATCGCCCAGAGCTTCCTGCGAAGGCCGGAGGACCAGATCCTCGAAGATCGAATGATCCAGAAACCGAGCATTGGCGGTTCCGGCTTTTGAACCGTATCGAGCGTGAGGTGCATAGGCCGGAATAGTGAGCTCTTCCCAGACCTTGGAGCAGATCCGAAATCCGGTCGGGACCTGAGCGACATACTGGGCGAGCTGGCCGACAGTCGGTGGCTGGTAGAAGGTGTGGTCCAGCCCGACCGTTCTGAAGAGCGGCGCGCCCTGGTAGGTATAGGCCGCATATTCGGCCAGACAATCTTTGGTAAACCGGCTCCTCGGGTAGGGCTTGTGATAGACCATTCCCTTCCATCCCTCGTAGGCCCATGAGCTGGTGCCAAACCGAATTTCCTCCGGCAGAGTCAGGGTTGTCACAGGTTCACTCATCCGTTGGAGCCCATCGCCTTCGCAAGAGCGAGACTAACCAGCCAGGAGCAAACCGGCCATAGCTGCGAGCCCTCCGGCCAGCGACAGCCCAAACCCGATGCCCCCTAGCCTAAACCACGCTTTGATGCGAGCCCTGTCCTCTTGCGCCAGCTGCGGGTGCAGGGCGACCGGCGCCATCCACCACTTAGGCGGAAGTGTCACCCTGCGGGCCAGCGCACGGTACAGGACAACGTGATAGCAGAAGCCGGCCGGCACGCCGGTCATAAGCCCGATTGCGAGCATCCAGAGTCCCAGTTCGGTCATGAGGTGCGGCGTGAGCATCGTAGTCATGAGGCCCAACACCCCCACCGCCAGCACGGTTGACAGGACCAGCAGGATCTCGATCATTCGGCAGATTCTACCGGATCAGGCTGGTGAGGACCAGCCTGCCTTGACTTGTCAGCGCCAGTCTTCCTAGACTCAGCCTTATGAGCGAACGCAGCGAGCAGGAGTTGTTACACGATCTGGCGGAACGGTTTGGGATCGTCCCAGACTATTATGACAATTGGGGCTGTCAGCATCTCACCTCTGACCGGACGAAGCGCGCGATTCTCGCTGCGATGGGGCTGTGTGTCGGGACGGCGGATGAGCTGCGACGAGAATTGGCAGCGTGCGAAACCGAACCGTGGCGGCAGCCATGCGATCCGGTGGTGGTTCTCCGGACCGGTGAAAACCCGGGATGTTGGTCCTTCCGAATGCCGGTCGAATCTGGTGAGGGACAGGACGTGCGGATTCGTTGGGAGCTCCGAGATGAAGCAGGGCGTCTCCGGCACAGCGGCGAGTCTGCCGCTCCACTCGTGCCTGTGGAAACCCATGTCGTGGATGCCCGGCCCTACGCCCGCTTTGAGGTGCCAGTTCCGTCGGGTCTGGCGATCGGCTATTACGATCTGCGGGCCCATGGCATGACTCCGTCTCGGGTTGTTGAGGGTACCCTGCGTCTGATCCTTGTTCCGCCCCGCTGCTATGTGGCGCCTCAGTTTCGCGAGGGAAGTCGAATCTGGGGGCTGTCGCTTCAACTGTATGCGCTCCGATCCTCGCGGAACTGGGGCGTCGGAGATTTTGGAGATCTGGCAGAACTTGTGGAGTGGTCAGCGAATGATCTGGGAGCTGGGGTCATCGGCCTGAGTCCCCTTCACGCCCTGAAGAATACACGGCCCTCTCATATTAGTCCCTATGCTCCGGACAGTCGGCTCTACCTCAACGTCCTCTATCTGGATGTCGAGCGGATCCCAGAGTACGCAGAATGTCCGAAAGCGCAACAGATGCTCGCCGACACCGGGTTTCGTTCGAGACTAGAGGCGCTCAAGAAAAGCGAGATTGTGGACTATGACCAGGTCTACGCGGTCAAGCAGACGATTCTGGAGGCGCTCTTTGACACATTCCAGGAGCGGCACCTGACCGGTGACGGGAGCGATCCGCAGCCTTGTACGAACAGAGGGCGAACCTTTCGACAGTATGTCCGTGAGGAAGGGGACGCGCTTGAGGCCTTCGCGCTGTTCCAGGTCCTCACCGAAGAAATGCACCGGCGGCACCCCCTTGTGCGGGGATGGCAGGACTGGCCGGAACCATACCGCCACCCCACAGCGGCCGCCGTGGCCCAATTTCGAGCGACGCATGCGCCACGTGTCCGGTTCTACCAGTACCTCCAGTGGGTCGCTAGCGAGCAGTTGGCCGGAGTGGCCGAGCAGGCGCGCTCGTTGGGGATGCCGATCGGCCTCTATCATGACCTGGCCCTTGCCGACGATCGGTCCGGCAGCGACGCTTGGATGTTCCAGGATGTCCTGGCATTGCAAGCCGATTGCGGGTGCCCGCCCGACGCGTTTGCGCCGGAAGGGCAGAACTGGGGGCTGCCGCCCGTGATTCCGTTCCGCCTGCGCGCGAGCGGGTATCGGATGTTTATCGAATTGCTGCGGAACAACCTGAAGTACGGCGGGGCGCTCAGACTCGATCATGTTATGGGGCTCTTTCGTCTGTTCTGGATCCCGCACGGACTCCCGGCGTCGGCCGGAGCCTATGTGCGCTACCCGGCGGAGGACCTTCTCGGCATTGTGGCTCTGGAAAGCGTGCGCCATCAGGCGGTCATTGTCGGAGAGGACCTCGGCACGGTCCCGGACTGGGTGCGTGAGCGACTGGCTGCCTCCGGTGTGCTTTCCTATCGCGTCTTTTACTTTGAGCGAACCGGTGATGGCGAATGCAAAGCGCCTCATGCCTACCCGGATCAAGCAGTGGCTGTTGTGACCACGCATGACCTGCCGACCTTGACGGGGTTCTGGACAGCGGAGGATATTCAGGTGCGCGGGAGGCTAGGATTGTACCCGGATGACACGGCCCGCCGTCTGGCGTGGGAAGAGCGACGGCAGGTCAAGGAGGGTGTCTTGCGAGCGCTGAAGGCCCAGGGATTGTTGCCGGACGGCCTGACCGAAGATTTGTCCACGGTGCCATGCATGACCCCTGAGCTCTGTTATGCGATCCATCTCTATCTCGCCCGCACACCTTGTTGGATGGTGTTGGCAACGCTTGACGATCTCCTGGAAGAATTGGCGCAGGCAAACCTGCCGGGGACGGTTGACAGCTACCCGAATTGGTCCAGGAAACTCGCGCGCTCCTTGGAAGAGCTCCGCGGGGATCTCAGGCTGAAGCAGCTCGCCGCCGAGCTGCGAATGCTTCGTCCTAGGATATGAAAGGAGGCGCTCCGCCGCGCGCGGTGCGCCTGCACTCATCATGTACCGACGAGCGGATTCGTCTCCCTGGCGATGGATCACGTGGCCGTTTCGCAAGGCGGACGGATCAAGCAGAATGTCGTGGGTCCTGGCCACCTCAGTCGTGCTGATTTTATTGATCGTGGTGATAGAAATGATCGCGCCGGCCAATGTCGTGATCGCCTACGGATTTGTGCTGCCGATTCTCCTGATCGCCACGGCCAGGAATCGCCGGCTCATGTATCTGACGCTGGCGCTCTGCATCGCGGCGACCTACATCGGGATACTGAGGCCGACGAAACCCGGACGATTCCAGTCCGCGGTGATCAATCGAACGGTAGTGGTAGGGGTGTTGATCGCGGTGGCCTACTTCGCGATGACGCGAGAGGAACGTAAGGCGAGGGAGGAGGCGGCTCGCGCTGAGCTCGCGTTGCAGAGCGAGAAGCTGCTGCGGGCCAACACGCAGCTGGTTGAGATGAAGGACGCTCTGAATCGGTCGGAGAGGCTGGCCGCCGCCGGTCAGCTCGCGGCGTCCGTCGCGCACGAGGTGGGCACACCGCTCCATTCGATCGCGTGGCACGTGCAGGTGCTTGGAGAAGAGCCCAGCATGACGGCGGAGATGCAGAAGCGGGTCGCGATTATTGACTCGGAAATCAACCGGGTTGTGCGCAGCATCAAGGAGCTCCTCTCCTCCACGAGGCAACGGAAACCGAATCCTGCGCGACTGCAGATGGATCGTCTCGTTCAATCGGTCTCCGCCTTGATGGAGCCGTCTTTTGTCGGCAAAGGGGTCTCGCTGAAGGTGGAGGTTGGGTCCGATGCGCCGGTGGTGTGGGGGGATGTGGAACAGTTGCAACAGGTGCTGATGAACCTGATGACCAATGCCCTGGCTGCGACGAATGCCGGTCAAGAGGTTCGGATTACTGTGGGAACGCGGGCGACAACGACCGACGAAGTGGAGGAGTTGCGACGGACCGGCAATCCCGCGGTCTCGACGCTCGTTACGGTCACGGTGAGTGATACAGGGTGTGGCATGCTCGAAGAGCATCGGAAACGGGCTTTTGAGCCCTTCTTTACCACGAAAGCCATCGGGGATGGCACGGGCTTGGGGCTTTTTCTCAGCCGCGAGATTGTGACGGTGCACGGAGGGTCCCTCTCAATCGAGAGTGAGCTCGGAAAGGGAACGACGGTGGTCATCTCGCTCCCGAGCCCTGCGGGGAATGGAGCGGAAGCTCGCGTGAGGGTCGGCGATGGAACTTGAGGGCACAATCCTCGTGGCGGATGACGACACGGTCGCGCGCGATCTCCTGGTGGAGGCCCTTCGCAAGGAGGGCTACCAGGTGGAGGCAGTCGCCGACGGCGCCCAGGCGATCGAACGAGGTCGTCAGAAACGGTTCGATGTGGTTCTGACCGATATCCGAATGGGCTCGGTGGACGGCCTCGAAGTGTTGCGCGAATTCAAGCAGATCAGTCCAGATACCCCCATCGTGCTCCTGACCGCGTTCGGGTCCATGGAGGGAGCGATCGAGGCCATCAAGCAGGGCGCCTATGACTACCTGGCCAAGCCCTTCAAGAAAGAGGAAATCAAACTAGTGGTCCGGCGCAGTCTCGATCATGCCCGTCTTGTGCGGGAGAATGCCCGGTTCAGAGAAGAACTTGGTGAACGCCAGGACTTGTCGCCGCTGGTGGGCAGGAGCCCGCTGATGCTGGAAGTCTATAAGCTCGTGGCGCGTGTGTCGACAGGCAAAAGTACGGTCCTGCTAGAAGGCGAAAGCGGGACCGGCAAGGAACTGATCGCGCGCGCGGTCCACGCCAACAGTCCGAGGCGAGAACGGCTGTTCGTCCCTGTGAACTGCGCCGCCCTGCCGGACACGCTGCTGGAGACCGAACTCTTCGGGCACGAGAAGGGGGCGTTCACGGGCGCGGCCGGCGTGAAGCGGGGGCTCTTCGAGACCGCCCATGAGGGGACCATCTTTCTGGATGAAATCGGAGACATGGGGCTGGCGCTTCAGGTCAAGCTCCTGCGAGTGATCCAGGAACAAGAAGTCCGACGGGTCGGCGGGACCGGGTCAATCAAGGTCAACGTCCGGATCGTCGCCGCCACGAATCGTGACTTGGCCAGTCTGGTCAAGGAAGGCCGGTTCCGCGAAGACCTCTTCTATCGGCTGAATGTGGTACGGATTGGGCTTCCCCCCTTGCGGGAACGTCGCGAAGATATTCCCATGCTCGCCCATCATTTCTTGCAAAAGTTTTCAGGGGGCAGGACCAGCCAGATTACGGGATTCGTGCCTGACGTCTTGGTGCTGCTCCAACGCTACCACTGGCCGGGGAATGTTAGGGAGCTCGAGAATGCCATTGAGCGAGCCGTGTCGCTGAGTCACGGCCCGCTGGTGCTGCCGGATGACCTGCCGGACACGATCCGAAACGCCGGGGCCATGTCCGGCGACGACGCGGTCGGAAAGGGCTCTGGAGAGGAGGAAGCGCTTCTCACGCTGGATGAGGTGCAGAAACGGCATCTCATGAGAGTGCTGCGAGAGACCGGGGGCAACAAGGCCCGCGCCGCCAAGATCCTGGGCATTGACCGACGGACGCTCTATCGCATGGCGGAACGGTTCGGGCTGGAGATAGGAGAAGAGGCAGAGTCGGTCTGAGGATGCCGGCTACAACAGCCCGAGCGCATTCTTCACAAGCCGGAGCTGGTTGGCCGCGTTCTGCGGTAGCGGCGTGTCATAGGTGCGCCAGGAGGAGAACAGACTGTCCTTGCCCTGATGGGTGACCTCAATAGTCAGGCGCGTGGCGGGTTCCGCGGCCTCCTTTTCACGCGCGCATGTAGCTTCAATCTGGGTGCGGCTCACGCCAAATAGGGAGATAAGGAGCCCGTTCCAAATACTGTCAATTTCCTGCCGATAGCCATCACTTACTACCATTTCCGGCTCGTTACTGTTGCCAATAGTGTATCCGCCTTCTGTGAGCACCTGAATGACTGCGGCCTTGACGCGGTCTTGCGGGGCGGGCAGCGTGGCTTCGACAAAGTCAGGCCTGCGCTGGGCCTGCGTGGTTGAGCATCCGGCCATCAGCGCGGCTAGGATCACGAGTGCGATGGTCCCCGTCGGGCTCTTTGCTCCGCGCATCAGTGCCTCCTCCTTCTTGTCCGCTATTTTTTCAAGCGGTACACGAGATGAGTATCAGTCTGGGCGACGCCCTCGATGGCATGGATTTTTGTGAGCACCAGAGAGGTGAGCGCATCCTGGTCGGGCACTTCAACCAAGGCAAAAATGTCCGGCTTCCCCCAACAGGGGTCAATGGTCTTAATCTCCTTGATCTGTGACAAGGCCCTGACGACGTCGGCAGTCTGCCCGGGCAGCACGTTAATCAGAACATAGGCGCGGTCAGACATGTCGTACTCTCCGTCGGGTGGTCGCTGTATGGAGAGGTTGGATGCCTTGAGATCAGGCGATGACGTTAACGGATTCTTTGGTTGCAAGTCAACACCTCCCCCCGTAGTGCAAGGCAGTCCCTATTTCGGGGAAACTAACACCTCGATGGTGTGTTCGTCGCTGATGCTGGTCAGCTCCGCTTCGAGTCCACGCGGGTTTCCTATGCGACCTTCCGGGTCATAGACAAAACAAAAGAGCGTGGTGCAGTCTGGATGAGTTGAGTAGCGTTGACAATCGATCGTCAGTTGATCAGCGACTTCCCTCGCGCCAAGCCCGGGCCTGGTCTTCTTGACGATGATGGCAATTTTTTCCTGCTTCAACAGGAAGCTCGTTCGGTTGGCGCAGTCCGTGTAACTTGGCAGCCAGTCTTCCGTCACGATGTCATCGAATTCCAGGCGCAAGAGGGTGTAGAACAGGTCCTGCACATCGTACTCGTCTTCCACTTCGAGCGTCGCTCGATATTCCCGTCGCAATCGAAGCTGTCTCGCGACATTATGAAAGCGTGTGCAAATCTTCCGAACCAGTTCAAGCGCGTCGGACTCAGTGCTCGTTCTTGGCGACGTAGCGCGTGACCAGTCGGCGCGCTGCTTCTCAGATTCAACGAGACCGCGTCCTGATCGGGCCTGCTGGCCGATGGGCGAAGTGCGCCTGTCAGTCGTGGGGGGGTTCGTCGAACGAGCAGCGAGAGGTACCCCTGGCTTTGCGGCAATGGGCGTGAGGCATCGGCCGGGTTTACGGTGCGGGATTGTCGGGAACGCTTGAGGGACGCGCTGGAGGTTGGCGGCTGGGGCTCATGCGGCGCTTCGGCCGCATGCGTCATGGCCCCTGGGCGCAGAGCCGGGCCGTGATCGTAGCGAGAGCATCTGCATGCGGCAGGTGCGCTGGGAACGACAGCTTGATGCTGGTCTTCAGCTCCTCGATGCGGCAGGCGATCTTGACGAACACCGAGCGGATGGTCGCGAACGTGGCGCCACGCCAGCGCGACCTCTTCGGCGCCGCCATCCGCACCGAGTGCAGGAGCCAATAGGCGCCCATGTGCAGGAACAGGCGGAACTGGTTGGCCTGCCAGCGCGAGCACGCGGTCTTGTCGGAGCGCGTGTAGAGCTTCATGTCCTTGATCAGGTTCTCCATGCTCCCGCGCGCGCAGTACACCTTCTCGTAGAGAACCTTGCCGCGGCCTTCGAGGCTGGTGACGATGAAGCGCACGTCCGTCCCCATGTCGGTGGCTTCGACACGGGCGATCACCTTGCGCTCCTCGCTCCAACTCTGCGCGGCATACTGGAACTGGTGGAAGCGGCGCACCTTGGGCCGCCACTGGCGGCGGTTGCGGTCGCACTGCTGCTTCCACGGCTCGGCCAACGCGGCGAGCTTGTTGTTGATGGCGAGCCCCAGGATGTAGTCGCAGCGCATGGCTTCCAGCAGCGCCAGCACAGGTTGGCCGCAGTAGTGGCTGTCGCCGCGCACCAGGATCTTCA